>NZ_JBKKAP010000145.1:0-24538 GCF_046714615.1 Paeniglutamicibacter sp. | reverse complement strand
GGACAAGGCATGTATTGAAGCGTGCCCTGTCGACTGCATTTCCGAAGGTGCGCGTTCCCTCTATATCCACCCCGATGAATGTGTCGCCTGTGGTGCCTGCGAACCCGTGTGCCCGGTTGAGGCCAGTTACTACGAGGATGACACCCCGGAGGAATGGGCCGACTACTACAAGGCCAACGTTGAGTTCTTCGACGACCTCGGTTCCCCGGGCGGAGCGGCCAAGATTGGCAACACGGGTAAGGATCACCCGTTCATCTCCGCATTGCCCCCGCAGAACCAAGACCACTAAAGGCGGTAGTTTCCTTGATCTCCGCGGCACCGGCTTTCGGCCTGAACCTGCCCGACTACCCCTGGGAGGCCATGGCGCCCTACGTCGCCACGGCGTCAAAGCACCCTGGTGGCGCCGTGAATCTTTCCATCGGGACACCGGTGGATCCCACGCCCGGGCTGATCCGTGATGCCCTTGCGGACGCCGCGGACGCCCACGGCTATCCCACGGTTCATGGCACCCTGGCCTTGCGCCAAGCCGTGGTGGACTGGTTCGCCGGCCGCCGCGGCGTGCCCGGTCTGGACCCCCAGGACGTCATGCCGACCGTGGGCTCCAAAGAACTCGTAGCCTGGCTGCCGTTCCTGCTCGGCCTGAGCGCCGGAGACGTGGTTGTGAGGCCCACAGTTGCCTACCCGACCTACGACATCGGCGCCTCATTGGCAGGGGCCACGGCTGTTGCTGCCGACGACCTGGATGAACTTGATCCGGCCACCCGTGCCAAAGTCCGGCTGATCTGGATCAACTCGCCGGGCAATCCCACGGGCAGCGTTCGCGATGTTGAGTCGCTTCGCAGGATCGTGGGTCAGGCCCGCGAGCTCGGCGCCGTGGTGGCCTCGGACGAATGCTACGCCGAACTGGGCTGGGGCGAATGGGATGCCCAACGTGGGGGAGAAGCTGTTCCCAGCATCCTTGACCCCCGTGTTACCGGCGGCTCCACCGACGGCCTGCTGTGCGTGTACTCCTTGAGCAAGCAGTCCAACCTGGCCGGCTACCGTGCCGCATTCGTCGCCGGCGACTCGGCCATCATGGCCAATCTGGTCAACAGCCGGAAGCACGCGGGCATGATCGTGCCCTACCCCGTGCAGGAAGCGATGCGCGTTGCTTTGGGCGATGCCGGCCACGTTCTGTCCCAGAAGGATCTCTACCGCGGCCGACGCGAGAGGTTGGTTCCTGCCCTGGAGAAGTTCGGACTGCAGATCCACCAATCCAAGGCCGGGCTGTACCTCTGGTCCACGGCGGGTGAAGCCACCTGGGATACGGTGGCACGGTTCGCCGACCTCGGCATTGTGGTGGGTCCGGGGGTCTTTTACGGCGACGCCGGCAATGGTTTCATCCGCGTAGCCCTTACCGGCAGCGACGAACGCATCGACGCCGCAGTTGAACGGCTTGCCACAGCCTCATAACAATGCTGTGACTTGCACCACTAACAGCGTCATTCCGCCAGTAACCCGACGGCACGGATTAGTTCCGGAGGGTTACTGGCGGTAGCTTTTTAACTGACTATCAATGGTGGCCTTCTCTAAGAAAGCACTTCGGCCGTTGGAGCCCTGCAACAGTAGGGCCGAAGGCGGCGACACCAGAAGGTTGTTGGACAAGCGTTCGATAGAGGCCCTGAGGCCTCATGAAGGGGACTCCATGACTGAGACCACCAGCGCAACACTGCGCCATGCCGGCGGCGAACTCGAACTGCCGCGCATCCAGGTTGTAGAAGGAAACGAAGGCTACGACGTTTCCAAGCTGCTGAAGCAGACGGGCGCCGTTGCCTATGACCCCGGCTTCATGAACACAGCGGCCACCACCTCGGCCATTACCTACATCGACGGCGACGCAGGGATCCTGCGCTACCGCGGTTACCCGATTGAGCAGCTCGCGCAGCACTCGAGCTTCCTCGAAGTTTCCTACCTGCTGATCTACGGCAACCTTCCCACCCCCACGGAGTTGGAAGAATTTGATCAGAAGATCCGGCGCCACACTCTCCTGCACGAAGAGCTCAAGGGCTTCTTCGGCGGGTTCCCGCGCGACGCCCACCCCATGCCGGTGCTCTCCTCGGCTGTTTCGGCGCTGTCCACGTTCTACCAGGACTCGCTGGATCCGTTCAACGCGGAGCACGTGGAAGTTTCCACCATCCGCCTCATGGCCAAGCTGCCGGTTATCGCTGCCTACGCGCACAAGAAGTCCATCGGCCAGCCGATGCTCTACCCGGACAACTCCATGAACCTGGTGGAGAACTTCCTTCGACTGAGCTTCGGCCTTCCCGCCGAGCAGTACGAAATGGATCCGGTAGTGGTCAAGGCACTGGACCTCCTGCTCATCCTGCACGCGGATCACGAGCAGAACTGTTCCACGTCCACCGTGCGTCTGGTGGGTTCGTCCAACGCGAACCTCTTCGCTTCGGTGTCCGCAGGCATCAACGCCCTCTTCGGCCCCGCCCATGGTGGCGCCAACGAGGCCGTGCTGAAGATGCTCCGCCAGATCCAGGCCGACGGCATCAAGCCCGAGGATTACATGGAGAAGGTCAAGAACAAGGAAGACGGCGTCCGCCTCATGGGCTTCGGACACCGTGTCTACAAGAACTACGATCCGCGCGCCAAGATCATCAAGAACACGGCCCACGAGATCCTGGGCAAGCTCGGCGGCAACGACGAGCTGCTGGACATCGCGATGTCCCTGGAAGAGCGCGCACTGAACGATGATTACTTCATCTCGCGCAAGCTCTACCCGAACGTGGACTTCTACACCGGCCTGATCTACAAGGCCATGGGGTTCCCGGAGAAGATGTTTACCGTGCTGTTCGCCATCGGCCGCCTGCCGGGCTGGATCGCGCAGTGGCGCGAAATGATCCAGGATCCGGAAATGAAGATCGGGCGTCCGCGCCAGCTTTACATCGGCGAGTCCGAGCGCAACTACCCGAACCGCTAAGGCCGTCGGGAGCCGCCGCGGGAATTATTCCCGCAGTGCGCGACCCGAAGGGGTCGGTGCCGTCGAAGGAAAACTCCTTCAACGGCGCCGGCCCCCTTTGTCGTGTGTGGCCGGCTGCACACAGTCCCCGGGTTTCCGGGGCCTTTGTGCGATTTCGGGCTTATCCTAGAGATAGGCGAGGGATCTGAAGGAAACGGGTGTGCACAGATGGTGCTGGAGTCTGGTTCGGGTTGGAAGGTTTCGGCCGATATCGACAAGGAGATGTTGCTGGCGCTCTATATCCGGGATCTGGCGGCCATCGAGCCGCTGGGGGCCACGTCCCTCGCGCCGCTGAGTCCCAGGGTCAAGCCCGCGGCGGCGCGCGAACTGGACGGGAATGCCGCCGGGGAACTGCGCCAGGAATGGCAAAGCTGGTGGGAGGGGATACTGGCCAACGGCCGTCAGTCCATCGACATCCACGAAGAACCCGACTTTGCCGACTTCTCGGATTCGCCGAGCCTGCAGCACCTTCTGCGCGCCCACTACGGCAATGCCTACACCTGGACGCAGAACCGGCTGGGGGAGTACCAGGATTACTGCCAGGACAACACGAAGGAGCGCCTCGAACTGCTGGCGCATATCTTTGACGAACGCGAGCTCGAGGGCAAGAACGTCGAGGACCTGCACCTGAAGCTGGTCGAGCTGCCGTTGGCCGAACGCCGCGCCTGGTTCGTGGAACCGGACATGGTGATCCTGAGCCAGGAACTGATGCGGGATGCGACGCTTTTCCGCAGCTACCTGCAGCCCATCATCGACCTGATGACCTAGGCGTGCAGGTTGGGCGTCATTTCGGGGAACCGGCAAGGGAGATGACGACGTACCCGTCGGTGGTCGCCGCGGGCACCCAGCGACCCTCGGAGCGGTTCCACACAAGTCCCGCGTAGGAGACGGAGTCGGTGTTGTGCTTCTGCGCGTTGGCCACTGCCCATTGGGCGATGGCCCAGCCCTGTTCGCCGCTCACCGCGACCCGGACGCGGTTCCCGGACAGGGCGTCGGCATCCTTGTCCGTGTCAGCCGACAGGTCGGCGGCGACGGACTTGGCCGAGCCGGCACCCTCCGCCGGGCGCAGCATGCAATTGAGCGTCGAGGGGGAGGCGCCGGTCAGCGCCGAGGCAAAGGCCTTGGCCTTCTCCTCGTGCTGGGCGTAGGCCCCGGGGTAGGCCGAGCGCTGGACCTTCTGCGCCGCGTCGGTCAGGGCCATGGACTGGTAGTCGAAGGTCTCCAGCTCCTGGAAGAAGCGGTTCGCCGCATAGACCGGATCCTGGACCTGCGCCGCGGTGCCCCAGCCCATGGACGGGCGCTGCTGGAACAGGCCCCGGGAATCGGGTCCGGCGTTGTCGCCGTAGTCGATGTTGGTGAGCTTGGATTCCTGCATCGCGGTGGCGATCCCGATCGTGGCGGCACGCGTGGGCATCCCGCGCTTGCCGGCCACGGCGGCGATCACCGCGGCGTTCGATGCCTGGTCCGGGGTCAGGGTGTGCAGCGTCGAGCCAACCAGGGCCGTGCATTTCTGCCGCACCACCGTGGCATCGATCCCGATGAAGTTCACCGCGGCATAGAGCCCACCGCCGATGAGCCCCAGGGCAAGCACCAGGGCCAGCAGGGTGCGGCCCCAGCGCCGTGGCCCGCGGTGCCGACCGTGTGGCTGGTCGGCACCCCGCGAGTCCAACGCGAGAACGCGTTGGTGTGCGTCAGTTGGCATGCAGTACGCTGTTCAACTCGATGAGCTGACCGGCCCGGGGCAGCGCCTCCACGGCGCCGGTGAGGGAATTGCGGCGGAAGAGCAGGTTGGAAACGCCGGAGAGTTCCACGGCCTTGACCACCTTGTCCCCGAGCTGGACGCGGGTGCCGGCGGTGACGTAAAGCCCCGCCTCGACAACCGAGTCGTCCCCGATGGAAATTCCGACGCCGGAGTTTGCGCCAAGCAGCACGCGTTCGCCGATGACGATCTTTTCCTTGCCGCCGCCGGAGAGGGTGCCCATGATGGAGGCGCCGCCGCCCACGTCGGAACCGTTGCCCACAACGACCGAAGCCGAGATCCGGCCTTCGACCATCGAGGCGCCCAGGGTGCCCGCATTGAAGTTGACGAAGCCCTCGTGCATGACGGTGGTGCCGGGCGCCAGGTGCGCGCCCAGGCGGACGCGTCCGCCGTCGGCAACGCGCACTCCTGCGGGAACGACGTAGTCCAGCATCCGGGGGAACTTGTCGACCCCGTACACGGTCAGTGCCCCGCGCGGGCGCAAACGCAGACGGGTGCGTTCGAAGTCGGCCACGGCGCAGGGACCGAAGTTCGTCCACACGACATTCTGCAGCAGGCCGAAGGCCCCGTCGAGGTTGACGTCGTTCGGCATCACCAGGCGGTGGGAGAGCAAATGCAGGCGCAGCCAGACGTCGGCGGTGTCGGCGGGGGCGACATCGAGGTTGATTTCCAGCGCAATCACCGACTGCGTGGTGCCGCGCTCGGCATCGTCGCGTGCGGCAGCGGCCAGGTCGCCGGAGATCTGTGCCGCCTCGTCCAGGACACCGACCACGGGAGCCGGGAACCAGGCGTCCAGGACCGAGCCGTCGGCGGCGTAAGTGGCCAGGCCGTGGGCCGAGGCGATCCTGAGGTCGTGGGTGGAAGCGTGCGTTGCGTGGGTGTCTACCGGAGTCATGAATCAATCCTAGCGCGGGCTCCGGTACTAACCTTGGATTGTGCACAGCAAACCCAGCCCCGCTTCCCATGCCGCCCCCGCCACGCCCATCGACCTGGACCTGCGCGAGGACGTCGCCGACCTGACCGCCCGGCTGATGGACATCGAGTCCGTCTCCGGCAACGAACGGGCCTTGGCCGACGCCATCGAATCCGCCCTGCGCCGGATCCCGGGCCTGGAGGTGCACCGCGACGGGGACGCGATCGTGGCGCGGACGCACCTGGGCAGGTCCGAACGGGTGGTCCTGGCCGGACACCTGGACACCGTCCCGCTGCCCACCACGCCCGGGGCCCGGGGAACCGTGCCGGTGAGCTGGGACGGCGAGACGCTTTATGGCCGCGGAGCGACCGACATGAAGGGCGGTGTCGCTGTCCAGCTGGCACTCGCAGCAACCCTGCAGGATCCCAACCGGGACGTGACCTTCATCTTCTACGACCACGAGGAAGTCGAGGGCTCCAAGTCGGGCCTGGGCCGGCTTTTCCGCAATAGTCCCGAAATGCTCGGTGGCGACTTCGCCATCCTGCTCGAACCCACCAACGGCACGGTGGAGGGCGGCTGCAACGGCACCAGCCGCTACAAGGTGCGCACCCGCGGCGTCGCGGCGCACTCGGCCCGCGCCTGGATGGGCGAAAACGCCATCCACGCCGCGGCACCCATCCTGCGGATCCTGGCCGAATACACCCCCAAGACGGTGGACGTGGACGGGCTGGAGTTCCGCGAATCGCTCAATGCGGTGCGCATCAACGGCGGCATTGCCGGCAACGTGATTCCGGACTACTGCGAGGTCGAGGTCAACTACCGCTTCGCGCCGGACAAGGACGTGGCGGCCGCCGAGGCCCACGTGTTCGAGCTCTTCGAGGGATTCGAGATCATCCGCACCGATGGGGCCGGAGGCGCCCGGCCCGGACTGCGGCATCCGGCGGCTGCCTCTTTCGTCGCGGCGGTGGGCCAAACGCCGAAGCCGAAGTTCGGTTGGACCGACGTCGCACGCTTTTCCGAGCTGGGGATTCCCGCGGTGAATTTCGGCCCGGGCGATGCGCTGCTGGCGCACTCGGACGACGAACATGTCACCCGCACCGCCATCCACGACTGCCTGTCCGCGCTGCGCCGCTGGCTGGGCGGGGCGTCCGCCCCCGGGGGCGCAGGCGTCGGCGCCTAGCTGGAACACCCCCGGGGACGCGCACCAAAGCTATAGGGCCGGGCGGCAGTCGGAGTCTCGTGAATTACGAGACCGACTGCGGCCCGGCCCTTTGCCGTATTTTGTTGTGTCCGCGGAGGAACTAGGTGGCGGAGCCCCCGGGCAGCTTGGTGTTCAGGTCCGCGACCATCACGGGCACTGCCGGGTCCATGGGCTTGCCAGCGCTGATGCCCCGGCTACTGAGCCGGCTCGCCACCACGGAGGCCAACTTCGAGAGCCCGAAGTTGATCAAGATGAAGATAGCGGCCACGACCACGAGGGCCTGCAGCACGTTCGCGTTGCCCGTTCCGACGAGCCTGCCGTTGAAGAGCAGCTCGTTGAAGTTGATGATGTAGCCGAGCGCGGAATCCTTGAGGATGACCACGAACTGGCCGATCAAGGCCGGCAACATCGCGATGAGCGCCTGCGGGATCTCGACATTGCGCAGCGACTGCCCGCGTGTCAGCCCAATGGCGATGCCCGCCTCGCGCTGGCCCTTGGGCAGGCCGAAGACGCCGGAACGAATCAATTCGGCAACGATCGAGCCGTTGTACAGCGTCAGGCCCACGACCACCGCGATGAACGGCGAGTCGCTGGGGGCCACGATCCCGGAGCGCGCCAGGATGATCCAGAGGAAGATCATCATCAGCAGCACGGGGACCGCGCGGAAGAACTCCACGACAATGGAGCTGATCCAGTTGATCACCTTGTTGGTGGACAGGCGCCCGATGCCGAAGAGGAATCCGAAGACCAACGAAGTGACGATGGCGACTGCCGCAGCCCTCAGCGTGTTCAGCAGGCCGGGGACTATGTAGTTCTCCCAGATGGAGCTCTCGCCGAACACCGACCACTTCTCGGGAGCCAGCTGACCTGCGTCGTTCATGACCTTGAACAGGTAATACACCAGAAAGAGTGCAAGCAGTACGCCGAGGACGTTGACGACGAGCACGCGACGCCGGGCCTTGGGGCCGGGAGCGTCGAAAAGTACGGATTCGGAGACTTTCATCGTGCCACCGCCAACTTCTTGGATAGGTACGTGGTGAGCAGGCCAACGGGGATCACGACGATCACGAAGAACGCGGCGATGGTGAGGAAGATCAGGATCCCGACATCGGCGCGGAACTCAAGCATGGTCTTCATGAGGCCCGAGATCTCGGCCACCGAAGCGGCCACGGCGACCGTGGTGTTCTTGATCAACGCGATCAGGACGTTGCCCAGCGGGGCGATGGCCCCGCGGAAGGCCTGCGGCAGGATGACCAGGCGCGCGGCGGGCAGGAAGCTCAGCCCAATGGCACGGGCCGCCTCGGCTTGGCCCAGGGGCACGGTATTGACGCCGGAACGGATGGCCTCGCACACGAATGCGGAGTGGTAGATCGTCAGGCCGAGGATGGCGATCTGGAAGAAGTTGAGATTGAAATCCGAGCTGAACTGGACCTGGAACACGCCAAAGAGCACCAACACGCCAAAGGTCATGATGATGGTCAGTGGGGTGTTTCGGAAGATGTTCACGTATGAGGTGCCGAAGGCGCGGAAACTTGGCACCGGCGAAATACGCATCAGTGCCAGGATCGTGCCCAGGACCAACGACCCGATGGCTGCCCAAAATGTCAGCTGCAGGTTGCCCCAGAAGGCGGACATCATTTGTCCGCCGTATTCATCCCATAGGGAAAGGTAGCCTTGCATGGCTTACTCCTTTAGGGTGCGATTGGTGTGGGACCCACCCGGCACGGATCGCGCGCCGGATGGGTCCCATGAAGAAACGGTCAATGACTAGGCGCAGGCGTCGGGCGTCGGGGGATTCAGCTTGGCGTTGGGCGTGTAGCCGGTGCCCTCGGTGTTGGCCTGGAGCGCCTTCTCCCATTCGCCGGATTCGACCATCTTCGTGATGGCCGCGTTGATGTCGGCGCAGGTGGTGGCGTCCTTGCTCAGGCCAACTCCGTACTTCTCCTCGGAGAACGTGTTTCCCACGACCTTGAACTTGCCCTTGTTGGCCTCGGTGGCAGCCAGGCCGGCCAGGATGATGTCATCGGTGGTGACGGCGTCAATGCCGCCGGTTTCCAGCAGGCCCAGGCAGTCGGCGTAGCCGCCCTGTTCAACCAGGCTCACGCCGGGGTAGGAGTCGGAAACCTTCTTGGCCGAAGTCGAGCCGGTCACGGAGCAAAGCTTCTTGCCGGTCAGGGTTTCAGGGCCGGTGATCGAGCTGTCGTCGGTGCGGACCAGCAGGTCCTGGCCGGCTACGAAGTACGGGCCGCCGAAGGCCACGCGTTCCTTGCGGGCGTCGGTGATCGAGTAGGTCGCGAAGATCATGTCGACCTGCTTGGTCTCCAGCAGCGTTTCGCGGTTGGCCGACGGCGAGGAGACCCATTCGATCTTGTCTTCCGTGAAGCCGAGCTCGTTGGCGACGTACTTGGCGACATCGACGTCGAAGCCGGTGTATGCGTCGCCGTCCTTGAAGCCGAGGCCCGGCTGGTCGAACTTGATGCCGATCTTCACGGTGTCGCCGTCGCCGGTTTCGCCACCGGAACCGCCACAGCCGGTCAGGGCCATGGCCGCGGCTGCTGCCATGGCTGCTACTGCTGAAATGCGGGACTTACGCATCGTTTCTCCTTGTTGTGATCAAGGATGAGAGCGAGTTTCTCATCCATCGAACTAAGAACGCCGTGGGATGGCTTTAATGGGTGATGAGCTTGCCGAGGAAATCCTTGGCCCGCGCGCTCTGCGGGTTGGTGAAGAACTGCTCGGGGGTGGATTCCTCGACGATCTGGCCATCGGCCATGAAGATCACGCGGTCGGCGGCCTTGCGGGCGAAGCCCATCTCGTGGGTGATCACGATCATGGTCATGCCTTCCTTGGCCAGTCCGATCATGGTGTCGAGGACCTCGTTGATCATTTCCGGGTCCAGTGCGGAGGTCGGCTCGTCAAAGAGCATGACCTTCGGACGCATGGCCAGGGCACGGGCAATGGCCACGCGTTGCTGCTGTCCGCCGGAGAGCTGTGCCGGGAGCTTGTCCTTCTGATTGGCAACACCAACACGCTCCAGCAAGGACATGGCGAGCTTGTCGGCTTCGGATTTCTTCATGCCCTTGGCCTTGATCGGGCCGAGAGTCACATTTTCCAAAATGGATTTGTGTGCGAAAAGATTAAATGACTGGAAAACCATGCCGACATCGGCACGGAGTTTGGCCAGCATCTTGCCTTCTTCGGGCAACACCTTGCCATCGATTTCAATGGTTCCGGTGTCGATGGTTTCAAGGCGGTTGATGGTGCGGCATAGGGTCGATTTGCCCGAGCCGGATGGGCCCAGAACGACGACGACCTCACCCTTGCTGACTTCAAGGTTGATGTCCTGTAGAACATGGAGTTGGCCATAGTGCTTGTTCACTGCGGAGAGCCTGACGATAGGAGTCAGGTCCGACTTAGCGCTATTCGAGTGGGAATCAGTGCTCATGACATGAACCCTATCCGAAGTGACGCGCTTCACGACCATGATTTTGCCAGTCGATGCCAAATCTTTGCCTAAATGCGCCATGATGCGGCCAGTGGGACCGGGTATTGCGGTTACAGTGGTGGGCATGCAACGCCAGAATTCGCACTCCAAGAACTTTGATTCCCTGCCCGACCCGGCGCGCCGAAAGGGCTCGGTGGTATTGCGCCGGTCTCAGGCCAAAACCGAGCAGTCCGACGCATACTTGCTCGATACGCGCGAGGACCAGGATTTCACCCATTCCGACCCATGGCGGGTTTTGCGCATCCAAAGCGAATTCGTTGAAGGCTTCGGCGCACTTGCCGGTCTGGGCCCCGCGATCAGTGTGTTCGGTTCCGCCCGCACGCCGCGCGGATCCGAGCGATACGTGCAGGCCGAAAAGATTGGCGGGCTCATTGCGGCCGCCGGTGTGGCAGTGATAACCGGCGGTGGACCCGGGGCCATGGAAGCAGCGAACAAGGGTGCCGTGGCATCAGGCGGCATCTCGGTCGGGTTGGGCATCGAACTGCCATTTGAAACCGGACTCAACGAGTGGGTGGACCTGGGTATCAATTTCCGGTACTTCTTCGCAAGAAAGACGATGTTCGTCAAGTACTCGCAAGGGTTTATTGTCTTGCCCGGCGGATACGGAACATTGGATGAACTCTTTGAGGCGCTGACCCTGGTGCAGACCGAAAAGGTCACCGGATTCCCCATTGTTTTGGTCGGTATCTCCTATTGGACCCCGCTTCTGGAATGGCTGCGAAACACCGTTGCCGAAGGCGGAGCCATTTCGGTTTCCGATCTTGACTTGATCCGGGTCACCGACGATATCGAAGAAGCCGTGGATATCGTCGTCAATTCCGCCAGGCCCAATGGTTTTGTTGCTTCAGATTAAAGTCCGGCAGCCCATCACAAACATCAAAGGATCCCGGAATGGTTTACATGTTGCTGGTGGTCGCCATCTTGATACTGGGCGCCGCAGCGTGCCTGGGCATTGGAACCAAGCGGAGCCGTGCGGGCCGGGACGGGCGGCGCTATGAGCCGGTCCGCGGGCCGATCCACGGGCTGGTCGAACCGGTAGCCACTCTGCCTCCGGTGCTCCTGCCCGGGCAACCGAGCGCCGAGGATGTGGAGAACGTGAGCTTTTCGCTGGCCCTGCGCGGGTATCGATGTGATCAGGTTGATGAGGTCCTTGACGCCCTTTCGACCGAGATAAGTCGGTTACATGAGGTCATCGCGGCGCACGGAAAAGAGCCTGTGATTAGCAACACGAGCCATTCTTCGGAATAATAGGACGTAGCAAGTTGAAAGCGGATCACGATTATCCAGGTTCGCCGATTAACTCACCACCGGGTGGGGGTCCAAAAGGCCTTTACCTCAAATGAAAGGGAACAGCGCTAATGGCTGCGATGAAACCACGTACCGGGGATGGTCCGATGGAAGTCACCAAGGAAGGCCGTAGCCTGATCATGCGTGTACCGATTGACGGTGGCGGGCGTCTGGTTGTAGAACTTAATGCCGCCGAAGCCGCCGAGCTGCGCGATTGCTTGGTAGGCGCCACCGAGTAACACTCGGTGTCGGAACGCCGCGGGGCGGGGACTTGGCCGGTACGGCCAGGTGTCCGCCCCGCAGTGTGTCAGGCGGCGGCCGTAACCAGGGCGCGGGGTTCGGTCCCGCGTTGCAAGCTCCCGGGATTCCGGGTGGTGCTAGCCGATCCGGGCGGCTAACTGCAGGCCAAGACCGGTGGGTACCAGCGAGCTGACAAAACGTTCGTCCTCGCGCAGCAGCCGCGTCGCATTGCGCGTAGCCACGGTGCTGGGCTGGCGCACGGCCGGCTTGGGGACGCGGTGCTGGTCGAATGCGTCGTGCACGATGACCAGTCCGCCGACCTTGACCAGTCGGATGCCTTGGGCGACGTACTCCAAAAGGTGCGTCTTGTCCGCATCGATGAACACCAGGTCGTAGGCGCCGTCGGTGAGCCGGGGCAGCACGGCCTGCGCACGGCCGGAAATTGCCCTGGTGCGTGAGCCATCGACCCCGGCATCGTGAAAGGCCGCTCGGGCAGCGGCCAGGTGGTCGACGTCGATATCGATCGTCGTCAGGGCGGAATGCTTCCCCGCCCCACGTAGCAGGCTGGTGCCCGAGACGCCGACGCCGGTGCCGATTTCCACCATGTTCCTGGCCCCGGAGATGGCGGCCAGGACTGCGAGGAAATTGGCTGTGGCCGCTCCCACGGACTCCACGCCCAGCTCGCGGCCGCGTTCGCGGGCCCGCTCGAGCACAGCATCCTCCTGGGCCTGGGCCTGTGCGTATGTCCAGCTGCTAAAGATGTCCAGGTTCATGGGTGTGCGGCAAATCCTTTGCGGTGCGGTGTATTGCGGGCTGGCGCCATGGCCCGGCCCGCGATGCGGCAGAGGCATGGGGCGGCTTCCCTGCTGATGCCGCCAGGCCCATCCTATCCTTGCAACGGGCGCCGTCGGGGGAGAATCCAAACCGGGAAGCGACACAGGTTGCTTTCAGCTTCTGCTCAGGAGCCTGCGCGAGACTTGTTGACGTGAACGCATCGAATCTCTCCTTGACCAGCGACGTACGCTCCCTTGACGAGCCTGCGGAGTTAGAGGTGCCGAGTTGGGACGACATCGTCAAGGACCATGCGCCGCGCGTCTACCGCCTGGCCTATCGCCTGGCCGGCAACCGGCAGGACGCCGAAGACCTGGCCCAGGAAACCTTCGTGCGGGTCTTCCGTTCGCTGCATACCTTCGTCCCCGGCACCATCGGGGGCTGGCTCCACCGCATCACCACCAACTTGTTCCTGGACCAGGCGCGGCGCAAGTCGCGGATCCGCTTCGACGGTCTTGCCGAGGATGCCGAGGCGAAGATCCCCGGGACCGCACCGGGCCCGGAACGTAGTTTTGAGTACAACAACCTGGACGTCGATGTCCAGGCGGCACTGGACGCGCTAAGCCCCGAATTCCGGGCGGCGGTGGTCCTGTGCGATCTCGAGGGCCTCTCCTACGAGGAGGTCTCCGAGGCGCTGAACGTGAAACTCGGCACCGTTCGTTCACGCATCCACAGAGGCCGGGGGATGCTGCGCGAAAAGCTGGCCCACCGCAACCCGGCCGCGAGGCCCCCGGCAACCATGGCGTTGCCCAAGATCCGGCGGACGATCCCGGGAGTGCGCTAGGGCATGCATCGGTATGAACGTTGGATGGGTCAATACGTGGACGGCCAGCTGGACTCTCGCCGTGCCGGCGCCCTGGAGAGGCACCTGCAGCACTGCGCCGCATGTTCGGCCACGCTGGAATCCAAGCCGCGCGGCTCCCGGCCCGTAGCGAATTCCCCGGGGCGGCCCCCGGTGCCGCTGAACGCCCAAACCCTGCTCGGTGCCCACTACTCGTTGCCGCGGGAACACGGTGCGGGACGGTCCCGTGCGAACGGATTCGTGCCAATGGCCGTGTTGCTTCTGGTCTTCGTCCTGGTGGGCACGATCGCCGCAATGTCGTGGTTCCTGGGTGCAACCGCCGCGCTGGGCGCCCCCGAGCGCGATCCGGCCGAATCGTGGAATGCCTCCGCCCTGAACCTGGATGCGGAGGCCATCAACCATTTGCGTCTGTCCGGCTGGACCTGCCCGGTCATCGAAGCGGCGGGGTTCACCCTTTCCTCGGCCACCGGGGTGCTGGAGGACGGCGAGGCGACGGTGAAGCTGGTGCTCAGCGACGAAGAACACATTGTGGAGCTGTCCGAGACACGCGCCCTGGCCGGAGCCCAAGGCGCACCCCTGCAGAAGTCCACGGCCGCCTCGGCCAGCACCGATCCGTCCTCGGGCATGCTGACGGAGCTGGGACGTCGGTTGGGTGCCAAGGCGGCGGCCGCGGTCACGTATGCTGAGGGTACCGCCACGCTGAACATGGAAGGCGTGAGGTACGAGGTTTCATCAGACCTTTCCAAGGCGGACGTGGAACGGGTCCTGCAGCGGCTGGTCGTGGGGGAACACACGCGCATCGTGGCGCTGGATCCCTCCACCGAGAAATTCTCACAACGCCTGTTGCGTGGATTTTCCCGCCTCATGGTTTTGGACTTCAAATAGGCAATGGCCTCATCGCAGCTCGAAAGCAGGTAGTCTACAAGGGTGTTTTTGGGAATCAATGGCAGTGAACTGCTGGTGCTTGCGGTGCTCGCGGTGGTTATTCTGGGACCCGAGAAACTTCCGGAGTATGCCGCGCAGCTGGCGCGCCTGGTCAAGGAACTGCGCCGCATGGCCACCGGTGCCAAGGAACAGTTGCGCGAGGAAGTCGGCGATGACATCGCCGACATGGACTGGCGCAAGCTCGACCCGCGCCAGTACGACCCGCGCAGGATCATCAAGGACGCGCTGCTCGAGGACTTCGAGGACGCGGTGGCGGCCGTCAAGGAAACCCCTGCAGCCCAGCAGCGCGCGGTGGCGATCGCCCGGATCGCCCCGTTGGCCCCGCACGAGCCGGCACCCTTTGACAACGAGGCGACCTAGCCAACGAGGCGACCTAGGTCCCGGCGGGGGACCAAACCCCAGCGCCAACTTCACCAGGCGGCTTCCCTACGGGGAGGCCGCCTTTGTGCTTCCCGGGGGCCCGTCTGCCGGTGGGCACGGCCTAACCGGTTGCGGCGTCGTGCACTTGTGCCCTCCACAACCTCCCGGGCCCCGCATGTGGGCCCCGCGGCGCCTAGCGCGGGGTGACGCCCAGTTTTAGGCCCGCCAGGCCGCGTGGGCGGCGCGTGAGGCCCCGGGCCATGTCAATGATCTGCGCGGCTGCGGGGGACTGCGGGTGGGAGAGCACCAATGGCACGCCGGCGTCGCCCCCTGCACGCAGCAGCGGATCCAGTGCGACCTGCCCCAACAGCGGGACCTCGGTGCCGAGCACCAGTGACAGGCGCTGCGCCAGCTCCGCCCCGCCGCCGGAGCCGAAGACCTCCATGGTGGACCCGTCGGGCAGCACCAACCAACTCATGTTCTCGATGACACCGACGACCTTCTGCCCGGTCTGCACGGCGATGGACCCGGCGCGCTCGGCGACCTGGGCGGCCGCCGCCTGCGGGGTGGTGACGACCACCAGCTCGGAGCCCGGCAACAGCTGGGAGACGGAGATGGCGATGTCCCCGGTGCCCGGGGGCAGGTCTAGCAGCAGCACATCCAGGTCCCCGAAGTGCACATCGGTCAGGAACTGCTCCAGCGCCCGGTGCAGCATCGGACCGCGCCAGATCACCGGCTTGTTGTCGGGGACGAACATGCCGATGGAAATGACCTTCACCCCGTGCACCACCGGCGGCAGGATCATCTCATCCACGCGGGTTGGCTTCGCACCGGGGATGCCCAGCAGCCCGGGGATGGAGAAGCCGTGCACGTCGGCATCGATGAGTCCGACGCGCAGCCCGTCCGCGGCCATCGCGCAGGCCAGGTTGGCGGTCAGCGAGGACTTGCCGACCCCGCCCTTGCCGCTGGCGATGCCGATCACGCGGGTCAGCGATGCAGGGTCGGAAAACGGGATGGAGCGGCCCTTCAGCGAATCGCGCAGGGCGGCGCGCTGCTCGGGGCTCATGACCCCGAGCGTGACCTCGACGTGCGAGACCCCGGGCACCGCAGCCAGGGCGGCGGCGACGTCGGTTTCGATGGTGGAGCGCATCGGGCAGCCGGCGATGGTCAGCAACACCGTGACGTTTGCGGTGCCCTCGGCCAGCACGGCCGATTCGACCATGCCCAGTTCGGTGATGGGCCGGCGAAGTTCGGGGTCCTGGACGGCGGAGAGTGCTTCGAGGAGCCGCGGCTCGATGGTCATGGGTTCTCGTTCTTTTCCGGGCGTTGCTTGCGCTTGGGCGCGGGGGAGACCTGCGGGATCAGCCCGGTGTTCGTCGAGGAACGGTCCTTGCGCTTGGAGGGCTTGGAGGGCTTGGCGCGCAGCCTCAGTTCCTCGCCGTCGGTGGTTTCCAGCAGGTCCTCGAGCGCCGAGCGCAATTCGGAGCGCACGTAGTCGCGGGTTGCCACGTCGCGCAGGGCGATGCGCAGGGCCGCCAGCTCGCGGGTGAGGTACTCGGTGTCCGAGAGGTTGCGCTCGGCGCGCCCGCGGTCCTCGGTCAGCGAGACCCGGTCGCGGTCGTCCTGCCGGTTCTGGGCCAGCAGCAGCAGCGGGGCGGCGTAGGAGGCCTGCAGCGAGAGCATCAGCGTGAGCGCGGTGAAGCCCAGGGCCGCGGAGTCGAAGCGCCAGCCCGCGGGGGCCAGAGTGTTCCAGATCAGCCAGAACACGCAGAAGATGGTCATGTAGAAGAGGAACTGCGGGGTCCCCATGAAACGCGCGAACTTCTCGGTGCTGGACCCGAACCTGTCGGGGTTCGGGGAATAGCGCGGGAAGAAGCGGTTGCGGGCGGACATGGGGGTGTCCAGGCCTGTCGAGACCTGTCGCTTCTCAGCCATGGGAACCTCCGTTCAGGGGTGGTGGTGCGGTGCCGTCGGACGCGGCCGCGGCATCGGGGCCGACGGCGTCGTCGGGATGGTCGTCGTGGGTGCGCCAGTCATCGGGCAGCAGGTGGTCGAGCACGTCATCGACGGTCACCGCACCGACCAGGCGCCCGTCGTCGTTCACCACGGCCAGGGATGTCAGGTTGTAGCTGGCAAGGGTGCGCGCGACCTCGGCGACCTTGGCCATGTCGTCGATGGGTTCGACGTCGGAGTCCAGGATGTTGCCCAGGGACTCCGGCGGCGGGGTGCGCAGCAGCGCCTGGATGTGCACCGCTCCCAGGTAGCGCCCGGTGGGGGTCTCCAGCGGGGGACGGGTGACAAAGACGGTGGAGGCCAGCGCGGGGCTCAGCTCCTCGCGGCGCACCGAGGCCAGGGCCTCGGCGACGGTGGCCTCGGGGGAGAGGATCACCGGGACCGGGGTCATCATCGACCCGGCCGTTCCCTCGGGGTAGGAGAGCAGGCGGCGCACATCGCGCGCATCCTCGGGCTCCATCAGCTCGAGCAGCGCGTGCTTGGTGTCCTCGGAGAGTTCGCCCAGGAGGTCGGCGGCATCGTCCGGGTCCATTTCCTCGAGCACGTCGGCGGCGCGTTCCATGTCCAGGGCGGAGATGATCTGGACCTGTTCGTCGTCGGGCATTTCCTGGAGCACGTCGGCCAGGCGCTCGTCCTGCAGCTCGGAGGCAACCTCGACGCGGCGCTTGAGGTTCATCTCGTGCAGCGCGTCGGCGAAGTCGGCGGGCTTCATCTCGTCGTGGGCGGCGACATAGGTGCTTGCGGCCTGCGGTTCGTGCAGCGCGGTGTGGACGATCGCGTCCCAGGGCACCAGCAGCTTCTCGCCGCGGCCCCGGCGCAGCCCCAGCAGCCCGCCGGCGGGCTGGCCGCGGCGCACGTAGTAGTCGGAGATGATCCAGTCCCCGTTGCGTTCCCGGGCCAGGCCGATGTCCTCGACGACCGCGTTGCCGCTGCCGTCCTCGAACACCACGCGCCGGTCAAAGAGCTCGGCGGCGACCATGATCTCCGCGCCGCGCTGCTGGAAGCGGCGCATGTTCACCAGGCCGGTACAAATGATCTGCCCCGATTCCATGGCCTGGATGCGGGTCATGGGCACGAAGACGCGCCGCTTTCCGGGCACCTCGACGACCACGCCGACGCATTGGGCGGGCTTGGTGGCCAGGCGGGAAATGACCACAACGTCGCGCAACCTGCCCAGGCGGTCGCCCAAGGGGTCAAAGACGTCCAGGCCCAGCAGTCGTGCGATGAAGACCTTCGTTGAATTGCTGCTCACGCTCTCTAGGCTACTGCCTGCCGTGCACCCGGCCTCGGATTGGGCAATGTGTTGAGCGCTACGCCACATGACATCGGTCTTGGGTCGCGTCGCTTTCACCTTCAGCGATCAAGTCAGGTCTTCGGGCGCGGCAACGTGCACAATGGATATATGTCTTCCCCACTTGGTGCGTCCCCGTCCAACCCGAACTCGCCCGGCCTGCCGCGCGGCGAGCTTTTGGGACGCTACAGCACCTATCTGGATGCCCAGAAGGTGGTTGACTACCTGGCCGACAACGACTTCCCCGTCGCCAACCTCACCATCGTGGGCAACGACCTCAAATCGGTGGAGCGGGTCACCGCGAAGCTCAGCTACCCGAAGGTTGCAGCCGCCGGCGCCGCCCAGGGCGCCATGTTCGGCGTCTTCGTCGGGCTGGTCCTGACCATCTTCAGCCCGGGCTCCAATGCGTTGGCGCAGATCCTGTCCTCGGTGGGCATCGGCATGGCCATCTGGATGCTGGTGGGCGTAGTGAGCTACTCGTTCAGGCGCGGCAAGCGCGACTTCGCCTCGCAGTCCCAGGTCCTGGCCACCAGCTACGACGTGGTGGTTGCGTTTTCCCACGCGCATGCTGCACGCGCCCTGGCGGCCAAGCTGCCCATGAGCCGCACGGCCGCCGACAACGGGGTGGGTGCGCACAGCCAACCGGTGCAGCCACCGGCCCCGGTCCAGGAAGCCGCGCCTTCGGCCCCGGCCACACCCACCGAACCGGGCCAGGGTGCTCCGTCGTCGGGCAGCTACTCGGACCTGCCCGACGGGCGCCCGCAGTTCGGCATCCGGATCCAGGACAACGTGCAGCCGGCCGATGCCCCTGCACCCGAAGAGCCCGCTACCCCTGAACTCGAAGAGCCCGCTACCCCTGCACCGGAAGCGCCGGTAGCCGTGCAGGCTCCGGAAGAAACCCGCACACCCGATGGCGAGGGCGACACGGATCCGAAGTCCGAAGCCGCGACCGGGTCCGAGGAATCCACGCCCGAGGAAGCAAAGCACCCGGAGCCAGGCAAGCACCTCTAGCCACCGGCACGGCCCCGGGGATGGACCCCGGGCGCAACGCCAACAAGTCCTGAAACGCGAAGGCGGCCTTCACCCGATGGGATGAAGGCCGCCTTCGCGTTCACGTCGGAGGGCGGGACTAGCCCTTTCGGACCTGAGCCATCCATTCCTCGACCTCGGCCGGGGTGCGCGGCAGCGCCGCGGAGAGGTTGACACAGCCGTCGGCGGTGATCAGCACGTCGTCCTCGATGCGCACGCCGATGCCGCGGTATTCCTGGGGCACGGCCAGGTCCTCGTTCTTGAAGTACAGGCCCGGCTCGATGGTGAAGACCATGCCCTCTTCGAGGATCCCGTCCAGGTACAGCTCGGCCTTGGCCTGCGCGCAGTCGTGCACGTCCAGGCCCAGGTGGTGGCTGGTGCCGTGCGGCATCCAGCGGCGGTGCTGCTGGCCCTCGGGGGAGAGCGCCTCCTCGAGCGGAACCGGGAGCAGGCCCCAGGCGTCGAGGTTCTGCGCCAGCACGCTCACCGCGGCGGTGTGCAGGTCGCGGAACGTGGTGCCCGGCTTGGCCACGGCGAATGCGGCGTCTGCGGCATCAAGTACCGCCTGGTAGATCTTGCGCTGCACCTCGGTGTAGCTGCCGTTGACCGGCAGGGTGCGGGTGACGTCGGCGGTGTACAGGGACTCGGCCTCAACCCCGGCGTCGAGCAGCAGCAGGTCGCCGTCGTTGACGGTGCCGTTGTTGTTGATCCAGTGCAGCACCGTGGCGTTGTTGCCCGAGGCGGCGATGGTGTCGTACCCCAGGTCGTTGCCCTCTTCGCGGGCCCGGGCGAAGAACGCGCCCTCGACGACGCGCTCGCCGCGATCGTGGGCCACGGCCCGGTCCAGCGAGCGGACGACGTCGTGGAAGCCGTTGACCGTGGCGGCCACCGACTTCTTCATCTCCGCGATCTCCCATTCGTCCTTGACCAGGCGGATCTCGCTGAGCGCCTCGGAGAGTTCCCCGTCAAGGGAGTCGGAGACCTCCAGGTCCACCCCGGTGTTGATGCGGGAGGTGTCGACCAGGGCGTCGCAGTTCATGTCGACGTCACGCAGCAGACGGATGCGCATGCCGCCGAAATCCACTACGCCGGCGTCCTTGGTGATGGCGACCTCCAGGCCGGACAGATCTGCGGTGGGCAGTCCCAGGCGCGCCTGCAGGAGACCGAGTGTCGGGCGCGGGCCGATCCAGAATTCGCCGGTGCGGGCGCTGGAGTAGAACTCCTCGGAGTCGCGGCCCGCCATCGGGGAGAAGTACAGGGTGGAAACGTGGTTCGAGCCGTTGTCGCCGGCGCCCGCCTCGGTGGGTTCCAGCACCAGGACGGCTTCCGGCTCGTGGTCAAGGCCCAGGCCGGTGAGGTGGGCGAAGCCGGAGTGGGGGCGGAAGCGGTAGTCGGTGTCGTTGGACCTGACCTTGTGCGGTCCGGCGGGAACGACCAGGCGCTCGCCGGGGAACCTGGCCGAGATCGCTGCGCGGCGGGCGGCCGCGTACGGGGCTACCTTGTCCGCGCCCGGAAGAGTGGAGGTGTCGGGGGCCCATGACGAGGCCATGAACTTCTTGAAGGCCTCGGAGTTGGGGCGCTGGGAACGGTTGTTCACGCGCTCTTCGAGGGGCTGGTCGCTGCCGGTGGTGGTGGTTGCATCAGTGCTCATTGACCAATCGTCTCAAAGCACGGGCGCATACGCCAAGGCGTCCGCCGCGCAGCGCGGTGCCGGCGCCGGAACATGGACAGGCTGCCCGCGTGAACAGCACGTTTCGCCCTGCTCGGCCCCTGACGATCGAGGTGCCCCTCGAACTCTCGTGTTCGTTGGGGGAAGAACTCCGCGGGGCACGGCCGATCCGGCGGCGCCGAGGGACTACCCTGAGAGCTATGCGGATCGACCTTCATGCTCACTCACATGTTTCAGACGGGACGGAGCGCCCCGCCGAATTGGTTGCCGCGGCCAAGGCCGCGGGCCTGGACGTGGTGGCGCTGACCGACCACGACCAGACGGCAGGGTGGGAGGCGGCCGGAGCCGCCGCACTTGAAGTGGGTGTGGGGCTGGTCCCGGGCATGGAAATCTCTTGCAAGACCGAGGCCGGCATCAGCGTCCACCTACTCTGCTATCTTCACGACCCCACGCACGAGGGCCTGATCGAGGAAATCGAAAAGGCCCGAGATGCGCGGATCACCCGTGCCCGGCGCATGGTCGAGTTGCTCGCGGAGGACTATCCGGTGGATTGGGACATGATCTCCCGACACTCGATCCCCGGAGGGACGATTGGCCGTCCCCACATCGCCGACGCGTTGGTGACTGCCGGTGTGGTCCGCACCCGCACCGAGGCATTCGCGGAGGTGCTGACCGCCCGTTCACGCTACTACGTCGGGCACTACGCCATGGATCCGGTGACCGCCGTCAGACTGGTGCGTGATGCGGGCGGGGTACCGGTCTTTGCCCACCCTGTCGCCTCTGCCCGGGGCCGGGTGGTGGGGGAGGAGACCTTCGAGCAGATGATCGAGGCCGGGTTGCTTGGCCTGGAAATCGATCACCGGGACAACCCCGAGGAAGGGCGCGAGTACCTGCGTGCACTGGCGCGAAAACATGACTTGATCGTCACCGGGTCCTCGGACTACCACGGCACCGGCAAACCCAACAGGCTGGGCGAAAACACCACGAGCACGGAAATGCTGCAGCGGATCCTGGAGGCAAGCACCGGAAGCGCGCCGGTGGGTATGCCCGACCTCTTCTAGACAGTTTGCAGCGCATCGCCACCGCCCCGAAAGGGCGCTGGCGGTGCGTTTTTTGGTGCACGGAGAGACTCTGGGCAAGCCGCCTTTGCCGTGGTCAGGCACCTATTTTCCCGACTTCAACGTTCCGGTCGGTCGACGTGTCGCAAGGGGTGAAAAAATGCTTATTCGGCAAGCGATTACCCAGTGAAATAAAGAAAATGAGTTCCATCAATGAAAAGCTGGCGAACGAGTATTTAGCTCCATATCCGCGCAGGGGTTGGCGGAGGTCTGTATCGGAACCTAATCGATGCTGGGGTTGGGGAACCCCGACACCTGCTAGTATCGATCTAGTTGCTTCGCTTTTTGAAATGTGTTTGTTGAGCCTAGTTCCAGCGTTTCGCGAAGCAACTCGCAACCACGACGGTATGAATTTCACCGTCATTTTGGATGTAAATCGGTGTCGTGCACGGGTGAGGAAAACTTCCCTGCGACCATAGTCCGATGTCCAGGTATCCGGCATGAAGTCCGGGTGGTTTTGCGCGCTCAGAATGCGTCCACGCCGGATGCCTGCTCGATTCGTGTATGCGAATTCGATTAATTGTGCCCTAGTCGGCCAGCGCGCAAATTTAGGAATTGTTGCCGGCGGCATTCCTACGAAGAGAGGATAGATATGGATCTCGAAAACGGGGATTATCAACTTCTCGCAGGATCTGTTGTCCTGGGTTTGTTGGTGCTGTTTTACGGGGGGACATTTGTTATGTCTCTTTTTATTGGCAAAAAGAATGAAAACGCCGATGGGTATATGACGGCCGGAAACAAGATTGGTTTCGGCGTCTCGGCGGCAAGTATGACCGCAACTTGGATTTGGGCATCCTCGATGTACGCCTCGGCGACTTCGGGCTACACCTATGGCATTTCCGGGCCGATTCACTACGGTCTTTGGGGCGCGTTGATGATTCTGTTCATCTACCCCTTCGGTCGGCGGATCCGTGCGGTAGCGCCAAAGGCACACACCCTGGCCGAGGTCATGTACGCCCGCCACGGACGATCCAGCCAGCTCATGCTGGCCGGATCCAACATCCTTGGCAGCGTTATTTCCCTGACCTCCAACTTCATTGCCGGCGGCGCACTGATCGCGCTTCTCTCGCCATTCAGCTTCCGCCAAGGCATCATAGCCGTGGCCGCAGGCATCCTGCTCTACACCCTCTGGTCCGGGTTTCGGGCCTCGGTGCTTACCGACTTTGCCCAGGTCGTGGCGATGCTCGGCGCCGTGGTGATCATCATTCCGGTGGTCTTCTTTGCCGCCGGTGGCCCTGGTCTCTTTCAATCTGGTGCCTCAAACCTTTCGGCACAGCAGAGTAACTTCTTCTCCTCCGACGCGTTCATGAACCAGGGAGCCCCGTACATCGCGGCCGTCCTGGCGTACGCCATCGGTAACCAGACGATCGCCCAGCGCCTCTTCTCAGTGCGTGAAGACCTGATCAAGCCGACCTTCATCACTGCGACGATCGGCTACGGTGCCACGATCATAGGATTTGGCATGCTCGGCGTCATCGCCCTGTACACAGGCATGACCCCGATTGACGGGGACATCAACAACCTGATCCCGCAAATGGCCGTTACCTACCTTGGCCCGGTCCTGCTGTGCGTGTTCTTCATCATGATTCTGGGATCGCTCTCCTCCACGGCTGACTCCGACCTGGCGGCGCTTTCCTCGATCGCAATGGCCGATATTTACGGCCAGTCGGTGGGCAAGAAGAACGCCAATCCGAAGACGATGCTGCTGGTCGGCCGCATCACCATGATTCTCGCCACCGCCGCGGGTTTGTTCTTTGCAAGCGGCAAGATGAACATCCTTGACTTGTTGGTCTTCGTCGGCGCACTTTGGGGCGCATTGGTTTTCCCGGTCATTGCGAGCTTCTACTGGAAGAAGGTCACCAACATGGCCTTCACCATCTCATCGCTGGCCGCGCTGGGTTTGTTCCTTCCGGTGCGATTCGAATGGATCTCGATGGACGGACTGACCGGCTACATCGTGGACATCGTTTCCATCGTGGGAATCGGCGTAGTCCTCGGTCTGATGAGCTTTGGGTTCTTCGGGCTCAAGGTTGCCCGGATCATCGGCATAGCGGCAATCGCCATCGTGGCACCGTTCGCCTTTGGCACCCTGCATGAGTATGCCGTGCTCAGCGGCTCATTGGTTGCCTATTCAGTCTCGACCGTCGTCTGCTACCTCATGTCGGTGCGTTCGAAGCAGGACTTCGACTTCAGCACCATTAAGGACCATGTCGGTGACTTTGACCCCGTCGAGACGATCACGAGCGACTCCGACCACGTAGCCACCGCTAAGTAGAGACAAGGAAACAGGAGACTGTCATGAGTATTTTTTGGTTGACCGTATACGTCTTGATCTGGCCCGTCGTTGTTGGCGGAACGCTCTTCGTGATCGTGCGCGCGTTCTATCGTGAATGGCGCCAGGCACGTGCTGAGGGTCGAAGCATGGTCTAGGCCCGGGAGACTGCGGCCGGTCCTAGGACCAGCCAGCGTCTCAATTGCCTCAAGCGCGGGGAGTAATGCCATGGCACAGGGCCACAACCCCCGCGTGTTTTAACACACCCAAAATAACCCCAAGAACCCCAAAAAAGA
>NZ_JBKKAP010000144.1:0-36183 GCF_046714615.1 Paeniglutamicibacter sp. | reverse complement strand
TTTGCGGGCGGGGGGGGGGGCCCTGGGGGCCGGGGCCGCGGGCCTTTTGCCTGCCCGCACGGGGCTGCGGGCAGCCGGGTTGCCCGGTGCTAGAGAATCCGGCGATCCACGGCCCAGCGGGTGAGTTCGTGACGGTTGGAGAGCTGGAGCTTGCGCAGCACGGAGGAGACGTGGGTTTCCACGGTCTTGACCGAGATGAACAGGTCCTTGGCGACCTCCTTGTAGCTGTAGCCGCGCGCAATCAGGCGCATGACCTCCAGTTCGCGGGCGCTGAGCAGATCCAGTTCCTCGTCGGCGCTGATTGCCGCCTGGGTTCCGAAGGCATCGAGCACGAAGCCCGCCAGCCGCGGGGAGAACACCGCATCGCCGCCGGCGACCCGCAGCACCGCATCGGAGATCTCGGTCCCCGAGATCGACTTGGTGACGTATCCCCGGGCCCCGGCACGGATCACCGTGACCACGTCCTCTGCGGCGTCCGAGACGCTCAGGGCCAGGAACTTCACCTGCGGAAATACATCCACGCAGCCGGCCAGCACCTCCGCGCCGCCGCCGCCGCGCCCGCCGGGCAGGTGCACATCGAGCAGCACGACGGCCGGCATTTCCCGGTGCACCACGGCGATGGCGTCCTCCACCGTGGCGGCCTCGCCGACGACCGCCAGGCGCGCGTCAAGGTCGGCCTTGAGCCCGGAGCGGAAGATCCCGTGGTCATCGACCACCACCACGCGCACGGGGGCGCCGGCGGTGTCTTGGGTTGGCTCAGTCATTGTCTTCTCCGTCTTCTGCTTCCATGGACAGGTGCACCTCGGTGCCCTCTTCATTGCTCTTGATCGTGGCGTGCCCGCCATTGCGTTCCATGCGCCCGATGATCGATTCGCGCACGCCGTGCCGGTCCGCCGAGACAGCGGCCGGGTCGAAGCCGGGGCCGCGGTCGCGCACAAACACCTCAATGCGCTTCGGCCCTGCCTCCACGTACACCGAGATGGTGCCCCCTGCATGCTTGGCCGCGTTCGCCATGGCCTCCCGGGTTCCCTGGAGCAGCGCATCATGCCCCGGCAATCCCGTGCGTTCCCCGACCCCGACCATGTTGATGGACACCAGGTAGAGTTCCTCGATTTCCCCGGCGGCCGCCCGGATCGCGGAGCCAATGCCGTCCGCGCTGCGCTCGTGCTCGTCATAGAGCCAGGAGCGCAGCTCGCGCTCCTGGGCGCGGGCCAGGGTGAGCACCTTCGCCGGGTCCTCGGCGCGCTTTTGGATCAGGGCGAGGGTCTGGAGCACCGAGTCGTGCAGGTGCGCGGCGATGTCGGCGCGCTCCGCGGCCCGCACCCGGTTGGTGCGCTCGGAGACGAAGTCGCGCCAGAAGCGCAGGGCCCAGGGCAGCAGCACCAGCAGCAGACCGGCGATGACAGCAACTGCCACCGCGAGCCCGGAGAGCAGCGAGCCGATTCCGACGGCCCCGCTGAAGAGCAGCAGCACGCCTGCGACCACCAGTCCGACACCCACCAGCAGGCGGGTGAGCCCGGCGGCGCCCAGGGCGCCGGTGCTCTTGCGCAGCCCGGCCCGCCCGCCCTCGTCCAGCTGCATCCAGGCCAGCACGGCACCGGCGATGACCACCAGCACCGGCCAGAGCAGGTCCCAGCGGATCGATACGCCGAGCAGCTGCGCGCCGGCGAGCCCTGCCACCAACAGAAGCGCCATCCCGATGACGACCTGGCGCAAGGAGGCCTGGCGGGCGGCACCCAGCGGGTCGAGCGTCTCCGGCGCCGCGCTGCCGGCCAGCCCCTCGGCCAGGGTGAAGCGGCGGGTGCCGGTGCCGCGGTCGGCATCGCGTTGCGCATCCCCGGAGCTGGGCAAAAAGATCCACAACCATGCGTAGAGCACGACCCCGGCGCCGGCCAGCAGGGCCGCCAGCACGAAGCCGATGCGCACCCAGGCGACCTTCAGCCCCAGGTGCGCGGCAACCCCGGAACACACCCCGGCAATGATGCGGGTCTCCCCGCGCAGCAGCGCGGGACGGAGAGGTGTTTGGCTCATGTATCCATCCAAGCACGCCCGCGGGCCAGTTTGGGCCCGCGGTGCCGATCCCGGGGTTGGCCTCAGGGTTCAATCAGGGGCGACCCCCATAGCGGCGACACCCCGGCAGGCACGAGGATTGAAGCATGAGAGAAGCATCAATGGAACACGGGTTTTTCCGCTGGGTACGGGAACTGGGAATGCAACGCGGCGAGGACCACTGGGTCGGCGGCGTCGCCTCCGGGGTGGCGCAGCGCTTTGGCATCTCCCCCATCCTGGTACGCGGCATCATGGTGGCGCTGTGCTTTGTCGCCGGACTGGGACTGCTGGTCTACGGGGTCGGCTGGGCACTGATGCCCGGCCCCGACGGCAGGATCCACGTGCAGGAGGCGATCGCGGGCCGCTGGAGCAGCGGGATGAGCGGGGCGCTGGTCTTCTTCATCGTCGGCGCCGTGAGCTCCCCCGCACTCTTCGGATGGTGGGACGGCGGCTTCTGGACGCTGCTGGTGATCCTGGGCATCGGCTTCCTGGTCTTTTCCCGACGCGGAAGCTTCGCCCAGGGCACGCAGCCGCCCGGAACCCCGACACCGGCGGGTCCCTCCGACGTCCAGTCCGCCACGCCGCCGTCCACCGCCGCCTATTCCTCGGCCCCGGGCACCACCGGCGCAACGCCGGAGGTCTCGGCAACCACCGCCATTCTTCCGGGCACCGTGCACGACGGTTCCGCAGAACGCCGGGGCGCGGCAGGGAATGCCGATGAAACGGGCAATTCCGACGCCCCCGCCGCCGACGCATCAACGAACAAGCCCACGGAAGCCGCCGACCAGGCGGGGTCCGAGGCACCGACCACGCCGCTGCCCGGCACCCGGCACGGAACCGGACCTAACCTCCAGGAGCACACCATGCCACTGCCATCGCCCGAGGCCCCTGCCTTCCCGGGTCCCGCGACGGGTCCCGGCAACACGCCGCCGGCCGCCGGATTCGGCCCGCCACCCACCACTCCGCCCCCGGGTTTCCCGGACCCGCGGCCCGGGAAGGCGCCCAAGCCGGTGCGCCACAAGGCGCTGCCCGGCTACGCGGCAACCATCGTGCTGGGACTCGCGGTGCTCCTGTTCGCCATGGTCACGGGCCTGTCCCACCTGGGCATGCTTGACTTGCCGGCCGACGCGTTCGCCGTGGGCTTCGCCGTCGCACTGATTGTCATCGCCCTCGGGTTGATCGGGGCGGCGCTGAACAAGCGCACCGGCGGGGCACTTGTCGGTTTCGGGATCGTCGCGCTCATCTTCTCCCTGCTCTGGGGCGGCGGATCGCTGCGCGATTCCGGACCCATGAACGGATTCATGGGAATCACCAGCACCGACGGCGACGGCACCACCAACGTCTTCCACTCCGGGGAGCTGGATCTGCGCTCGTACTCGACCATCACCTCCGACACCACCGTGAAGCTCGACAACGTCTTCTCCTCCATGGAGTTGACCGTCCCCGACAACATCCCGGTGGTCATCGACTCCCAGGGGGCCTTCGGCTCGCTGCAGATCAACGGCTCCACCGCCGAACTCCGCGGCGGGTCCACCGTGCTGAATGCCGGCATCGGCGGCCCCGAGCTTCGCCTGGAGATCGACGGGGCATTCAGCAGCATTGAAATCAACGTAGAGAAAGCCGAGGTTGCACCATGAGCCAGCACACCGAACAACAGCACGGCACCGGCGAACCCGCCGGGGAATTCCCCACCGGGACCCTGGTCTTCGGCCTGATCCTGCTGGCCATCGGCATCGCCCTGCTCGCGGGCCTGCTGCTGAACTTCCAGATCAGCGCGCCGCTGCTCTTCATCTCCCTTCTCGGAGGTGCCGGGGTGATCCTGATCGTCGCCGGGATCCTGGCCGCGCGCCGCTCCGAGTGAATCGGGCAGCACCGCACCCGCAATTCACAGCAAATTCCCGCCCCGGCATGAAAGACTTTGACACCATGGACACCTTTTTCAATTCCCTTCGCTCGATCCCCTTCCGCCGCGGCCCCAAGCGCCTGGTCGCCGGCATTGCCGGGGGCATCTCCGAGAAGTTCGGCTGGGATGTCACCCTGGTCCGCATCGCCCTGCTGCTCAGCTTCCTGCTGCCGGTCCTGGGCATCGGCGCCTACCTCGTCGCCTGGCTGCTGCTTCCGGCGCAGGACGACACCATCGTGCTGCAGAAGCTGGTCCGCAAGGTCAGCTAGGGCCCGCCGGCACCGCGAACCACCCCGCCGCCCGCCGTCCCCCGCCACCAGGCGCGGGGACGGCGGGCGGCGGTGCGTGTGCCGGAAGGGGACTCGCCGGCGTAGCACTTCGGCTTGGTGTTGACGATCACAAGTGTCGCGTGGCTAGACTGGTTGCTGGCGAGCTCAACGTCGCGCTCCATTTTACCTAAACACCCGGTCCGGCACTGTGCGGCTGCGGTGATCGAGCAGCGAGAAGAATTGAGTGAGCATGCGCATCGGGATCATGACCAGTGGCGGGGACTGCCCTGGATTGAATGCTGTCATCCGCGGAGCCGTCCTGAACGGCATCAAGAGCTACGACCACGAATTCGTGGGATTCCGCGACGGCTGGCGAGGGGTCAAGGACGGGGACGTCGTCGAACTCCCCCGCACCGCGGTCCGCGGCATCTCCAAGCAGGGCGGCACCATCCTGGGCACCTCGCGCACCAACGCCTTCGACGGCGAAAACGGCGGGGCCGAGAACATTGCCGCGACCCTCAAGCGCATCGGCGTGGACGCAATGATCGCCATCGGCGGCGAGGGCACCCTGGCCGGGGCCAAGCGGCTGACCGACGCCGGACTGAAGATCGTCGGCGTGCCCAAGACCATCGACAACGACCTGGACGCCACAGACTTCACCTTCGGCTTCGACACCGCCAACCAGATTGCGGTGGAGGCCATCGACCGGCTGCGCACCACCGGCGAGTCCCACCACCGCTGCATGATCGCCGAGGTCATGGGCAGGCATGTGGGCTGGCTGGCCCTGCACGCGGGCATGGCCACCGGCGCGCACGCGATCCTGATCCCCGAGCAGTCAACCACCATGGAACAGATCTACGCCTGGGTCACCGAGGCCCACGGCCGCGGGCGCGCCCCGCTGGTGGTCGTGGCCGAGGGCTTCGTCCCCGAGGGCGCCGACGGGGCCTTCTCGGAGCGCGGCCTTGACGCCTTCGGCCGCCCGCGGCTGGGCGGGATCGGCGAGCAGCTGGCCCCGTTCATCGAGGACGCCACGGGCATCGAGACCCGCGCCACGGTGCTCGGGCACATCCAGCGCGGCGGGGTGCCCAGCGCCTTTGACCGCGTGCTGGCCACGCGCCTGGGCATGGCAGCGGTGGATTCGGTGGCCGAGCAGGCCTGGGGGTCGATGGTCTCGCTGCGCGGCACCAAGATCAACCGGGTGCCGTTCCAGGCGGCGCTGAACAACCTCAAGCGCGTCCCGCAGGAACGCTACGACGAAGCGCGGATCCTCTTCGGCTGACCCGTCCCGGCTAACCGGCCCCGGTTGCCGCACCCCCGGGATTTGCGCCCGCGGACACCGGTGCCGGCCCGCTCCTGCATTAGGCTCGGAACGTGAATCTTGAATTTGGCACCCGTGCCATCATCGCGTTGTCCTGGGCCCGCGAATTCTCCGTGCCCGACTCCGCGCTGCAACCTGACCGCGCGCCGGTGAGCCTGTTTGTCCCCTCGATCGGCACCGACCGCCTGGAGGTGCTGCACCTGGGCGACCACCAGGTGGTGCGCGCCCCCGAGGAAGTCCTGGCGCTGCTGCGCGGCTCCGCCGACCAGCATTTCGTCGATGACCGGGCGCTGCTGGGGCTGCTGCACGCCTCGGGCCTGGCCCCCTCGATCCGGTCCCTGGGCGTCGACGCCCTGACCTACCTCGATTCACCCTTCGAGATCGTGGATTCCGAGCACATCACGGTGTCCGCGGACCATGAGGACCTGGCGCAGTTGCGCGACAATTCCCCGCGCGACGACGCCGCGAGCACCGTGCTTGGCGACTGGGACCAATGCTTCGTGCTGTTCTCCGACACCGGCTCCGACCCCGTGGCCGGCGCCGGCTACTGGGCGCCGGGAGGGCTGCTCGCCGACACCACGGTGCTCACGCACCCCCATGTGCGCGGCCACGGACTGGGGCGCTACGCCGCGGCGCTGGCGGTGGACGATGCGCTGAGCGAGGGCCTGATTCCGCAGGCGCGCATCAAGGAAGGGCAGGAGGCGGCAAGCGCCCTGGCCACCTCGCTGGGCTTCGAACTTGTCGGTTCCCTGATGAACCTGAAACTGCACGACGGGGCCTGACCCGGGGCCGCGCAGGGGCGCGGGGTCGAAAAAGGGCCAGGGGTTCACGCGTGCGCGAAATCCTGGCCCCCTTGGTGTTTTCCGATCCGGCGCTACGGGAGAATCGTGGCCCTCGGGACTTCGTTCGGCGTCACGGTCCCGAGCTTCTCGACATACGCGGTCAGGGCGCTGACATCCGCGGTGCCCTCGTCCGCCGACACCACGATCGGGGCGTTCAGGAACGCTCTCACGCCGTCACCACCGTTGGTTGCCACATAGTTCGTGATGGCCAAGGAGTAAGTGGCGCCCGGATCGACCGGAGTGCCGTCCCGAAGGACGACATCGGTGATGCGCTGGCCTGCGGGGGCCGATTCGGAGTAGGTGTAGGTGAAGCCGGAAACCCGCGGGAAGCCCCCATAGCCTTCGGGACTGGAGTCGACACCCTGGTTCAGGCCCTCGATCAGCTGCTCACCGGTGACCTCGATGAGCATCGCCCGGTTTCCGAAGGGGAAAACGGTGTGCAGGTCCCGCAGCGAGAGATCGCCGCCGTCGATCTCGGCGCGGATGCCGCCTCCGTTCGCCCAGCCGAGGTCGGCCGTGTAGTAGTCGCGGAAGGCATCGGCGGCCAGCTCGCCCGCGGCACGACGGCCGAAGTCGCCGGTCGCGGTCCCGATCGTCGCGTCGAGGCGTTCTTCCATGTCCTGCTCGTAGAAGGCGGCCTTTGCCGCCCAAGCAGGTTCCTCGGCCACCGATTCGTCGACGTCGTGCAGGACGGCGCCCGTGGTGATGTTGCCGCAGAGGTCCTTGGCGATGTCGATTTCAGCGACCACGCCGTAGTCGCCCATGCCGGTGACCATCAGGCGCTCGTCGCCCAGCTCGACGGCCTCGGCCGGGGACGAGCCGCTGTTCTCCTCACGCATGAGAACCTGGACTTCCGGGACCTGGGCCATGAGCTCGAGTCCTTCGGCCCGGTCGATCTGGCCGGAGACGACGATGATATCGACGTCCTGCTCCTGCAGCAGCTTCACTCCGGCCTGGGTGGACTCGATGTAGGGCCGCTGGTTGAGATCGGCATTGGCGGAGCTGTTTTGCAGCGACCCGGTGAGGCCAATGACGCCGACCAACAGCTCGCCGGCTTCCACGGTTCCGGCCACGTTGCCGGGAAGGAACTCGCTGCCGTCCTTGAAGGCGAGGTTGGAAGCAATCCACGGGAATTCCGAGGCCTTCACGAGGTCCAGCGCGGTCTCGAGACCGAAATCGAAGTCGTGCTGGCCGAAGGTGGCCACATCCACGCCGAGGTCGTTGAACGCCTCCACGAACGGGAACCCCTGGTAGACGCCGCCGAACAGGCTGCCGCCGGCCATGTCGCCGCCGAAGATCGTCGCCGTATTCCCGTTGGCGGCCTCAATGCCGTCCAGGACGGTGGCAAGGCGGGCAATGCCGCCACGGTAGCCCAGGGCGTGCTCGCGCGGACTGTACTCATGGGCGTCCTGGAAGTAGGCCACGGTGCCTTCCTGCGACGGGACTGGCGGCTGGCCCGGTGCGTGGCACCGCCCGGCGCCCGTGCCCTGCCCCTTACCCGGGGAAGCCGCTTTTGCGCCGTCCGGCTCGGCTTGGTGTGTTTCCGTGGTGGCAGAAAGGGCTGCGGGAGTGAAGGAGAGGGACAGCGCGCCGGCCGCGGCGGCGAGGGCGAGAACGCGCCCGAACTTGAAGGAAGACATGCGGGTGACGGTACAAGGTTCAAGTGAACGGTTGGAAGGCCCGGCGTGAACGCACGACGGCTGCCCAGTGGACTGCCGGCTCAACGATATAGGGACTGCACCGGGCGTTCCTGCATGCCCGTCCACGCAAAACGCCCGACCGGGAAACCCTGGCCGAGCGTTTTGCGTGTATTGCTGGTGCCGGCCGTGCCGCCGGGTGTTGCACCGACCCGTGGAAGCCACGGATGGCTGGGCCAGTTCCGGCTCTTTCTAGCGCGGCGGCCGGATGAATCCGGTGAAGCGACCGGCTATCTGCCCGGCCTCGGGAGTCACGATGGTCTCCTGCTTCGCGGCGTAGTGCTCCTCGCCGTCCACGACCTCCAGCTCGAGATCGGTGTCGATGTTGCGCTTGATGAGCGCCAGGCCGATGGGCCCTGCCTCGAAATGGGTCGCCACCGAGGTCAGCGAACCGACGACCTTCTCCCCCACCATCACCGGGGAACCGAGGGCCGGCAGGGTATGCATCGACCCGTCGAGCTGCAGGAACACCAAGCGGCGCGGCGGGCGCCCGACGTTGTGCACGCGGGCCACGGTTTCCTGGCCCTTGTAGCACCCCTTGTCCAGGTGCACGGCGGTGCGGATCAAGTCCAGTTCGTGCGGGATGGCCTTCTCGTCGGTCTCGAAGCCGAAGCGCGGGCGCCAGGCGGCAATGCGCAGCGCCTCCACGGCGAGCATCCCGGCCAGCGGGAGTTCGGCCACCGCATCCTGGAGTTCGGCTGCGGGCACGATGTACAGGTACCAGGGGCGTTCGTTCCCCGGGTGTTCCGGCTCCGAATAGGCGTAGCCGCCAATGGTGACACCCGGCCACGGGTCGACCCAGACGGGGTTCTTCGCCAAGGCCGGCTGCGGCGCGCAGGCTCCCACGATGGCAAATTCCGCCGAGACGTCGGTGATCTCGACGCGCAACATGAAGCGCATGCGCAGCAGGTACGCGGTCAGCGGCGCCGCCTGGCCCGGCTCGACGATCAGCCAGAGCTTGTCCGCGTCGGCCAGCACGCGGATGTCGAACTCGATGCGGCCCTGCACCGTCAGCAGCAGCGTCTGGGTGCTTTGGCCCTCGGGCAGCCCGGTCAGGGCCTGGCTGGAAAGGGTGTTGAGCCAGGAGAGTCGATCCTCCCCGGACAGCGTCACCACCTCGAAGTGGGACAAGTCGGCCACCGCGGTGCCGGCAAGCAGCTTCTGCTGCTCCTTGTTCAGCTCCCCGTAGTGGGCGGCGACGCCCTGATCGATCCCGGACGCGGCGACGGCGCCGGGTCGCGACAATAACGGCGAAAGCGCCATGGTCATCCCTGCTTCTTGAGTGCGGCCGAGGCGTGGGCCTTGAGGTCGTTGCCGCCGGTGGATACATCCCAGCGCCAGAACAAATCGCCGTTGACCAATCCGTAGATCCGGGTGGCCGAGGCGTAGTTCTTGGCATTGGTGCCGCGCATCACCAGGTCGGTGGCCAGCTGGATTTGCGGGCCCTTGATGACACCGTAGTAAAGTTCACAGATCGCCCCGGGGTGCGCGATGTTGACCTGGATCTTGAACCCGCCCTCGTCCGTGCGCAAGTCTTCGACGTCTTGGGCGGAACGCAGGGCGGGAACAATGTCCCCGGGAGTCATTCCCGGGCCTAGGTCGGCGTCCAACATGGGGCGCTCAAGGGACCAGAATCCCGATTCAACGGTGAGCGGGCGCAGCGTGTTGCCCCGCTCGTCGGTGATCCAGGTTTCGGAACGGTATTCCAGGAACGGCAGGCCGTTCTGGGAGAAGCTCACACGCTGGAAGAAGAATTCGTCATCCGCTTCGCCTTCGCCGAGCCGGCCGGCGCCCTCCCAGGTCCCGATCAGCCACGAAAGCGGCACCAATTCGGGGGTCAGGTCGGTGGGAATCTCGATTGCCATTGCGTGTGCTTCCTAGTGCTGTTTATACGTTACTTCTGGCCCTTGAAAAGGCGCACGACGACGAGCCCGGCGAAGCCGGCCATGCCCAGGCCCGCAAGGGTCAGCAGCGAGAGGAAGAAGATTTCGAGTCCAAGGTATTCGTTCATGCAACCATCCTAACCGGTTCGCCGGGCCCGTCGGGCCTTTCATGACGTCGGCCGTGGCGGCACCGGGCAGACCCTTGGCCGCTAGACCAACAGCAACATGACGTACCAGGTCACCGATCCGCAGACCAGCAACGGGGTCAGCGCGGCGGCCGCCATCTGGGCCGGCCCCTTGGGCCCGCCCAGGGAAACCAGCATGGCCCGTGAGCCGACGACGACCAGGCCGCAGGCGGCGCCCAGCACCAGCGCAGGAACCAGGCTGACGCCCGGATGCAACAGGCTGGCGGCCCCGCCCAGCAGCACCGCCAGCACGAAGCCCAGCGGGAAGACGACGCGGTCGGGCAGCCGCAGCACCCCGGGCACCGCGGCACCCAGGATGCCGAACCCTGCCACCAAGCCAAGGGAACTCCCTGCAGGTGCGGTCCCCAGCACCGCCCAGCCGGAACCGAAGCCGGCAATGACCATGCCGCAGATGCCCACGGCTACGGATTCCAGGCGTTTTTGCGCGTCGGTTCCGCGCACCAACTGGGTCAGGAACATCAGGATGACGCCGGCAGCCAGGCACGGTGCGACCCAGCCCAGTCCCGGGCGCGGCTGCGCGAAGAGGCCCAGCAATGTCGCCGCCGTGCCGACCACGAAGATCACCAGGGACACCGGGTTGGGCGAGGGCACCTTCATGAGGCGCGGCCAGCCTGCGGCGAAGGCGGCAAGCAGCACCAGGGTGACTAGGAGCATCGGCCAACCTGCCGTACCGGGCAGGTAGCCCGCCCCGACAACCAGTGCAAGGGCAATCGTTCCTGTGGCCAAAACTTTGAGTCTCACAGGTTACATCCTGCCCTATCCCGCCCTGCACCCCCGTGCGGATGCCGGGCCGCGGCGCGTGTTGCAGGCTTGGAAACGTAATGGAAACCCGTGGCAATCTATACTTCATTATGTAAACACCGATCACCGGGGTTTGTTCCGCATGTGCGGCACGGCTCCCCGGAATCGGCAACCCAAGCATGTGGGAGGGAAGGCATCGATGGCCGTCATCGCGCTATTGACCAACGCCCCCGGGCCCTCGTCCGACATCCTCCCATCCCTGGGCCTGCTCTCCCACACGATCCGCGTCATGCCCGCCCAGGGGGCCGCGCTGCTGGCCACCGAGGGATCCGAGGTCGTGCTGGTCGATGGCCGCAAGGACCTGGCGGCCTCCCGCACCCTGTGCCAACTGCTGCGCACCACCGGCATCGCCTGCCCGCTGCTGCTGGTGCTCACCGAGGGCGGGATGGCGGCCATCTCCGCCTCCTGGCAAGTCGACGACGTGATCCTTGACACCGCCGGCCCCGCCGAGGTCGAAGCCCGGCTGCGCCTGGCCATCGCCCGTTCGGCCCCCGACGAGGGATCCGCCGGCGCGCCGATCCGCGCCGCGGGCGTACTCATCGACGAGGCCAGCTACACCGCCAAGGTCCACGGCACCCCGCTGAACCTGACGTACAAGGAATTCGAGCTGCTCAAGTACCTGGCCCAGCACCCCGGCCGGGTCTTCACCCGCGAGCAGCTGCTGCACGAGGTCTGGGGCTACGACTATTACGGAGGCACCCGGACCGTGGACGTGCACGTCCGCCGGCTGCGCGCCAAGCTGGGCACCGACCACGAGCAGCTCATCGGCACGGTGCGCAACGTCGGATACCGCTTCGCCTCGCAACGCCACGAAAACGCCGAGGTCATCGACGCCTAGGCGCCGCTGCGGCTATCTTAGGGATATGAACGCTGCGACGAATCCCGAAGTCACCATCGATATCCTTACCGGCGCCCCGGCACCCGGCGTGCTCTCCGCGTTGCACCTGCTGGTGGCCGCCGGGGAGGAAGCCGACGGCAACCCGCCGCTAAGCGAACAAACCCTTCTTGACTTGCGCACCGCGTCGGGCTCCGGGGCCCTGCTGGGCGCCTACGCCTACCTGGACGAGGGGACCGACACTTCCTCCAGCGAACTGGTGGGCGCCGCGGTCGCGGTCCTCGGGGAAGCCGGCGCGCCGGGAACCCTGGAAATGGTGGTCCATCCCGCGTTCCGGGATTCGGGCATCGCCGGCGCGCTGCTCGCGGCGCTGGCCAAGGAGACCGACCTGGGCAGGCTGCGGGCCTGGGCCCACGGGAACCACGAGGCGGCCGCCAAGCTGGCCGAGCGCTTCGGCTTCGCCCCGATGCGCGAGTTGTGGCGCATGCGCATGGTCACGGGCACCGAGGTGCCTGCCCCGATCGTGCCGCGGGGCATCAATATCCGCTCCTTCGACCCGACCACGGACGCGGCGGGCTGGGTTGCGGCGAACGCCGCGGCCTTCGCGCACCACCCCGAACAGGGCGCGCTGACCCGCGAGGACCTCGCCGCGCGCATGGAGGAGGAATGGTTCGATCCGGCCGGCTTCCTGCTCGCCGTCGACGAAGCGGGCAAGATCCTGGGCTTCCATTGGACCAAGGTGCACCCCGCGGTGTCCTCCCCCACCACCGGGGAACACCAGGCCATCGGCGAGATCTATGTGGTGGGCGTGATCCCCGAGGCGCAGGGCACCGGCCTGGGCAAGGTGCTCACCCTGGCCGGTATCGACTACCTCAACTCCCTGGGCCTGGACGCGCTGATGCTCTACGTGGACGCCGACAATGTGGCTGCCGTCTCGCTGTACCGGAAACTGGGCTTCACCAAGTGGGATGTCGACGTCATGTACGCACCGGTTTCGGTAAGGTAGTTATCGACGCAATGCCGCGCGCCTTCCGGCTTGCCGTGGGCGCACGACTACTCCATCTCTTCATCCACGCTAGGGGCAACAGCCATGGATCCGCACCCAGTCACCTCCGCATTGGGCATCACCGATGTACCGGCGGCCCGGGCCACCCAGGACCGGATCGAGCTGCCCGACTTCGAGCCCTCGCCGATTCCCGACGGCGACTTCGCCGATGACAGGTTCCTTGACCGCGAGCTCAGCTGGCTGCACTTCAACGCCCGGGTGCTGGAGCTGGCCGAGGATCCGGAAACGCACCTGCTGGAGCGGGTCAACTTCCTCTCGATCTTCTCCTCGAACCTCGACGAGTTCTTCATGGTGCGCGTCGCCGGCCTCAAGCGCCGCATCGCCACCGGCCTGGCCGTGCCCTCCGCCACGGGAATCAGCCCGATCGACCAGCTGGAACTGCTGCTGGCCGACGCCCATGCCCTGCAAGTGCGCCATGCCGAGGTCTTCGCGCAGCAGGTTCGTCCGGCCCTGGAAAAGGAACAGATCCTGCTGGTGGGCTGGAAGGACCTCGACGAGCGCGCCCGCGAGGAATTGCGCCGCTGGTTCATCGACCAGGTCTTCCCGATCCTCACTCCCCTGGCCGTTGACCCCGCCCACCCCTTCCCCTACATCTCCGGGCTCTCGCTGAACCTTGCGGTGGTGGTCCGCAACCCGGTTTCCGGCAAGGAGCTCTTTGCCAGGCTGAAGGTTCCGGACACGATGGCACGGCTGATTTCCGTGGACGGCCCGCGCGCCGGGAACTCCGCGGGCAGGGTCGCGCGCTTCATTACGCTCGAGGAAGTGATCGCCGTGCACCTGGAGCACCTGTTCCCGGGCATGGACATCGTCGAGCACCACTTCTTCCGGGTCACCCGCAACGAGGACCTCGAGGTCGAGGAGGACGACGCGGAGAACCTGCTCAAGGCACTGGAGCAGGAGCTGCTGCGCCGCCGCTTCGGGCCCCCGGTGCGCCTTGAGGTCGTCGAGGACATCAGCCCGAACATCCTCGCCCTGCTGGTGCGGGAACTGGGCATCGAGGAAGACGAGGTCTTCGCGCTGCCGGCCCCGCTGGACCTGCGCGGGCTGGGCGTCATCGCCGGGATCGACCGGGCCGATCTGCACTACCCCAAGCAGCTGGCCCACACCTCGCGGTTCCTCAACGAGTCCGAGACCTCCAAGGCCGCGAACGTCTTTGCCGCGATGCGCCGGCGCGACATCCTGCTGCACCACCCGTATGACTCCTTCTCCACCTCCGTGCAGGCGTTCCTGGAGCAGGCGGCCAACGACCCCAAGGTCATGGCCATCAAGCAGACCCTCTACCGCACCTCGGGCGACTCCCCGATCGTGGACGCGCTCATTGACGCCGCCGAGTCCGGCAAGCAGGTCCTGGCATTGGTGGAGATCAAGGCCAGGTTCGACGAGCAGGCCAACATCACCTGGGCCCGGAAGCTGGAGCAGGCGGGCGTGCACGTGGTCTACGGCATCGTGGGCCTGAAGACGCACTCCAAGCTCTCGCTGGTGGTCCGCCGCGAGGGCGACAAGCTGCGCCGCTATTGCCACATCGGCACCGGCAACTACCACCCGCGCACCGCCCGCTACTACGAGGACCTGGGTCTGCTCACCAGCGACGACGCGGTCGGCGAGGACCTCTCGCGGCTGTTCAACCAGCTTTCGGGCTTCGCCCCGCGCTCGACGTTCAAGCGCCTGCTGGTCGCCCCGCGTTCGCTGCGTTCGGGACTGATCGACCGGATCGAGTCCGAGATCGCGAACCGCAAGGCAGGGCTGGACGCGCGCGTGGTGATCAAGGTGAACTCGATGGTCGACGAGGCCATCATCGACGCCCTCTACCGCGCCTCCCAGGCCGGGGTGCAGGTCGATGTGATCGTCCGCGGGATCTGCGCGCTGCGTCCGGGAGTTCCGGGGCTGAGCGAAAACATCCGCGTGCGCTCGGTCCTGGGCAGGTTCCTGGAGCATTCCCGCGTGTTCATGTTCTCCAACGCCGGGGAACCTGTCATCTACATCGGCTCGGCCGACATGATGCACCGCAACCTGGACCGCCGGGTGGAGGCGCTGGTGGCGCTCAGCAGCCGCGAGGACATCAACGACCTGGTCCTGCTCCTTGACCGCTACATGGATCCACGCACCGCCAGCTGGCACCTGGATGCCGAAGGCGATTGGACCAGGCACCACAAGGACGAGGACGGCGCACCGCTGGCCGACATCCAGTCGTGGCTGATTGATTCCCGTGCCCGCCAGCGCACCGTGGTCAGGCGCTAGGGGCGTGCATTTCGTACGCTCAAGCGATCCCGCCGCCATTCGCGAGGGCAATTTTGCGGTGCTGGCAGCCGGGGCCCTGGTCTGGCGTGTCAACGGCGTCGGGCTCGAGGTCCTGATGATCCACCGCGACCGCTACGACGACTGGTCCTGGCCCAAGGGCAAGCTCGACGACGGGGAGACCATGCCCGAGTGCGCCACCCGCGAAGTCTTCGAGGAGGTCGGCCTGGACGTCCAGCTGGGCATCCCGCTGCCGGCCATGACCTACCCGGTGGGGGCCGGCGCCAAGGTCGTCTATTACTGGGCGGCCAAGGCACCGAACACCCTTCCGGTCCCCGACGGGAAGGAAACCGACGCGGTGCGCTGGGTCACGCCCAAGATTGCGCGGGCGTGGATCACCAACCCCGGGGACCTCGAGCCCCTTGAGGCCTTGGTTGCCGCGCACCGGGACGGGTTGCTGGAAACGCACCCGTTTGTGGTGGTCCGACATGCCAAGGCGAAGCCGCGGTCCAACTGGACCCGCGAGGAAGGCAAGCGACCGCTGGCCGCCACCGGCCAGCGGCAGGCGCTGGCCGTGGCCCGGCTGCTGGACTCCTGGCGTCCGGCCAAGGTGGCCTCCAGCCCCTGGACGCGCTGCGTGCAGACCGTTGCGCCCTACCTGAAGCAGCACCGCCTCACGGTCAAGCTGCTCGGTTCCGTCACCGAGCACCAGGCCACTCGCCACCCGGCGAAGGCGCAACGCACCGTGGCCAAGCTGCTGGACCGGCGACGGTCCCAGGCGCTGTGCACGCACCGCCCGGTGCTGCCGCTGGTGCTCACCGAACTCCGTGCTCGGATGAACGGCGCACTGGCCGGCTTCCTTCCCGCCGAGGACCCGTTCCTGCGCCCCGGCGCGGTCATCGTGGTCCATCAACCCGTATCTGGCAAGGGAAAACTGGTCTCGGTGGAAGTTTACGACGCGTTTGAGGACTAGAGCGCACCCTTCACGGTAGTCTCATGAGTAGGCGCCCGTTTGGCGCGGCGCCCGGTATGGTTTTCGAGCTTTGCTAAGGAGCGCATCATGGCCCAACAGAATCACGGCACCACCCAGGAAAAGATTGTGCACCAGGGGCTGCGTTTGGACCACGATGCCGACCGGGGCCGCTACGGACTCTGGCACGGAGCGACCTATGTGGGCTTCCTGGGGTACCGGGTGGAGGGCGATGTCGCGACGCTGCAGCACACCATCATCAACGAGGAATACGGCCGCCACGGCTATGCCAGGGCACTGGTGACGCTGGTGCTGGAGCAGATGCGGGTGCGAGGGCTAAAGATCATCCCCGAATGCACCTACGTGCAGGACTACCTGCGGCGCTACCCGGAGTACAACGACCTGCTCGCCTGATGGCCATTCGGCCGCGGCCATGGGATAGCACCCTGATCACCGTCGACCTGCGGGAAGCCACTCCCCCGTTTGAACAGATTCGCGCACAAATCGGCTAGCTCATTCCCGTCGCCACGCCCTGGCCGGTGACCTGGGCGTGGCGACGCGCCCGCGAGCCGGGAATCACATCCGGCCCCGGGCCCCCGGGCGGACGCAGGATCGAACCCGCCGCGGCCGTTGCCTGTGCCGATTTCCCACAGCTCCAGGCATACCTTCCGGTGCGCTCGTCCCGCCACCGTCTAGACTGGTCCAGTGACGATTCCAACCCCATACGAGGACCTGCTCCGAGATGTACTCGCCCACGGCACCGCCAAGGGCGATCGCACCGGCACCGGCACCTCAAGTGTATTTGGCCGCCAGATGCGCTTTGACCTCTCGGAAACCTTTCCGCTGATCACCACCAAGCGCGTCCATTTCAAGTCCGTGGCGGTTGAGCTGTTGTGGTTCCTGCGCGGGGACTCCAACACCTCTTACCTGCGCGAAAACGGCGTGAAGATCTGGGACGAGTGGGCCGACGAGAGCGGCGAGCTGGGACCGGTCTACGGGGTGCAGTGGCGCTCCTGGCCCACGGCCGACGGCCGCCACATCGACCAGATCTCCCAGGTCATGGACTCGCTGCGGGCCAACCCCGACTCGCGCCGGCACATCGTCTCGGCCTGGAACGTCGCCGAGATCGAGAACATGGCGCTGCCTCCCTGCCACGCGTTCTTCCAGTTCTACGTGGCCGACGGCAAGCTTTCCTGCCAGCTCTACCAGCGCAGCGCGGACATGTTCCTCGGCGTCCCCTTCAACATCGCCTCCTACGCGTTGCTGACCTGCATGATGGCCGAACAGCTCGGCCTTCAGCGCGGCGAGTTCGTGTGGACCGGCGGGGACACCCACATTTACGACAACCACGTCGAACAGGTCACCGAGCAGCTGACCCGCGAGCCCTACCCGTACCCGCGCCTGCGCATCACGCGCACCCCCGATTCAATCTTCGACTACGGACTCGACGACTTCGTGATCGAGGACTACCAACACCACCCGACGATTAAGGCCCCCATCGCCGTATGAGCAACCCGAACCAGAGCGCCGGACACCGCGCCGAAACCACCACAAGCGAGCGCATCGGCATGATCTGGGCCGAGGCCGCAGACGGCATCATTGGCGCCAATGGCTCCATGCCGTGGTCCCTGCCCGAGGATTTGGCCCACTTCAAGCGCACCACCATCGGGCACCCGGTGATCATGGGACGCAAGACCTGGGAATCCTTCCCGGAGAAGTTCCGCCCGTTGCCCGGGCGCACCAACATCGTGATCACCCGCGACGCAGCCCGCCATGCCGCGCTGCGCGCCGCCGGCGCCGTGCCGGTCGGTTCCACGGACGAGGCCTTGAAGGCCGCCCGGGCCTCCGAGGGCGCCCAGGAAATCTGGGTCATCGGAGGCGGCGAGATCTACGCCGAACTCAGCGGCGGCGCCCACCTGGCCGTCAAGACCGTCATCAACGCCAGCCCCAAGGGCGACACCAAGGCCCCTGCCCTGGATTCCTCGTGGACCAAGCTGCTCTCGGAGCCGGACACCGGCTGGCTGACAGCTGCCAACGGCACCCAGTACCGCGTCGAGGCGTGGGAGCAGAAATCATGAAGGATGCCCTCAAGGCGCTGAAGACCAACCCCGAGGCGCTCTTCGTGCTCGGGTACATGCTCTTCCCGCTGTTCGCCCTGGTTTTCGCCGGGCTGGGCCTCTTCATGGTGCTGACCGGGTCAAAGATCATGGGCCTGGTGCTGCTGCTGGTCTTTACCCAGGTCTTCGCGTTCGGTTCGCTCAAGCTGGTGGGCATGCGCAAGGCGCTGCTGGCCGAGGGCGGCAAATAGCACGACCGCATGATCGGCCCACCGGTCGATGCGCAGGCGGTGGCGCCCCTCCACGGATCCATTCCATGGAGGGGCGCCGTGCGTTAAGGCATGCGCAGTGCGGCATCGGAACGTAACCGAATCCTTGCCGGGGCGCTCCACCCCTTAAGCTGGAACCATGACTTCTTCCGTTGGCTTTGTCGGTTACCGCGGCATGGTCGGCTCCGTCCTGATGCAACGCATGCAGGACGAGGGCGACTTCGCGAACCTCGACCCCGTGTTCTTTTCCACCTCCAACGCAGGCGGCTCCGCCCCGGCCTTCGCCGAGGGCGCACCCGCATTGCAGGACGCCTACGACCTTGACACCCTGGCCAAGCTGCCAATCATTGTCACCGCCCAGGGCGGGGACTACACCCAGAAGGTCCACGGCGATCTGCGCTCGCGCGGCTGGGACGGGCTGTGGATCGACGCGGCCTCCACGCTGCGCATGAACGACGACTCGGTGATCGTGCTTGACCCGATCAACCGCAACGTGATCGATGCCTCGCTGGCCTCCGGGACCAAGGACTTCGTGGGCGGCAACTGCACCGTCTCCTGCATGCTCATGGGCCTGGGCGGGCTGTTTAAGAACGGGCTGGTCGAGTGGGGAACCTCGATGACCTACCAGGCTGCCTCCGGCGGCGGCGCCCGCCACATGCGCGAGCTGCTGACCCAGTTCGGCGACATCAACAACCACGTCGCTTCAGAACTGGACGACCCGGCCTCCGCAATCCTGGAGATCGATCGCAAGGTCCTCGCCGCCCAGCGCGGAGGCCTGGACGCCACCCAGTTCGGTGTGCCGCTTGCAGGCTCGCTGATCCCCTGGATCGACGCGGACCTGGGCAACGGGCAGTCCAAGGAAGAGTGGAAGGCCGGGGTCGAAACCAACAAGATCCTGGGCAACACCGAGGCCAACAAGGTCGTCGTGGACGGATTGTGCGTGCGCATCGGCGCCATGCGCTCGCACTCCCAGGCATTGACCCTCAAGCTCACCGAGGACCTGTCGGTGGCCGAGATCGAGAACCTGCTGGCCGAGGACAACGAATGGGCCAAGGTCGTGCCCAACACCAAGGAGGCCACGGTTGACGCGCTGACCCCCGTCGCCGCCTCCGGAACCCTGGACATCCCGGTGGGACGCATCCGCAAGCTCGAAATGGGCCCCAACTACATCTCGGCCTTCACCGTGGGCGACCAGCTGCTCTGGGGTGCCGCGGAGCCGCTGCGCCGCATGCTCGCCATCGCCCAGGGCCGCCTCTAACCGAGGCTCGCGCCCGCGGTTCGAAGACCCCGGCCGGTCGTTGCCCCCACTCCCCCGTTCTCGGGGGCGTGGGGGTGGCGTCCGGCCTTTTCGTTTGCCCGCGGCACCCCGGGACGTTAGCTGGTTCTGAACTTGAGGTAGGCATCAATGCGGGCGGCGACCTGTCTGGCACGGCTCCCGCCGGGCTCCTGCCCAAAGGGGGCAAAGCGCCCCGTGCGGCTCTTGCCCGCACCGGAAAGCTCCCAGGTGCCCACGGTTTGTCCGCCGGCCACCACGGTGCGCAGGAAGATCCCGTTCTTCCCCGGAGTCACCACCTGCGCGTGCTCCTCGGCCAGGGTCGCCGAGCGGTCCTGGTAGCCGAGCAGGAACTCGTCGAACCCTGGCAGCGCGAGCACGCTGCGCGCCCCCGGCGGATTCTCCCAACGCTCCCGGTGCCCAGGCGCAAAGTGGAAGGTGGATCCTCCCAGCTCCGCGCTGCCCAGCACCCGGTCCAGCTCCTGCATGGCGGCACGCACCGGGGTCAGGGGAAGGCCGAGCCACCACGCGCAATCGGCAACCGTTGCCGGGCCGTGGGATTCGAAGTAGCCGCGCACCAGCATGGCCAGGGCCTCGCCGGCATCGGGCATCGTCCCTCCGGCGGGGAGCCATGACTCGGTGGCCATGAACAGTTGCCGGGTCTCGCTTCCCGGTTCCATCGGGCCCTGGACGATGACCCCGCACAGGCTCACCGCCACGATCAGGTGGTACCCGCGCTGCCCCGCGATGCTCGATCCCGCATCGGCAAAGGCCTGCAGCAATTCCGCGCGCGTCGCGCCAACGTCTCCGCAACGTTCACGCGCCACGTCGGCCAGCACCTGGATTTCGGCCTCGGTGATGTTTTCCTGGGTCCGGGTGGCGGCCATCTTGGCGTTCATCCGCGGCGCGGTCACTGCCAGCAACGCACGGTACAGCTGCGGAACGATGAGCATCAGCGTGCCGCGGGCACCCCAACACCGGATGACCGACCCGTCGGCCATGGCCTCATGGATCCGGCCAAGCCCGGCGCCGGGCAGGCGGACCCCCACGCCCCAGCAGGCCTGGGGCAGGTCCTGGGCCTGCATCATGCCCAGCGCGCCGACCACTTCCGCGGGAGTGGCGGCGGGTGCGGCCAGGGTCGCTGCAGGGATCCCGGGCAGCAACCCCTGGGCGCCAAGGCGCAGGCGCGCCACGGAGGAGCGCTGGGTGCGGGTCAGAGCTGCCGGGATCAAAGCCATGATGCTCCCAAGGATTCCCTACAGGGCGCAGCCGATCAAGAGCGGTTCGTTGTGCAGCTCGATGCCGAAGCGCTCCTTGACCCCTGCCCGCACGGCGCGGGCGATGGCCAGGATGTCGGCGCTGGACGCGTCCCCGCGGTTGGTGATGGCCAGGGTGTGCTTGGTGGACAGCGTCGCCCGGCCGCCGGCAATCGCCTCCCCCGCGGTTCCCGGCAGGCCGAAGCCCTTGGCGAAGCCGGCCTTGTCGATCAGCCACGCCGCCGAGAGCTTGACCATGCCCGGTTGCGCGACAGGGAAGTTGGGGGCGCCGTCGGGCAGTGCATCGAGCACGGAGGCGGGCACGATCGGGTTGGTGAAGAAGGACCCGGTGGAGTAGGTGTCGCGGTCGGCGGTATCCAGCACCATGCCCTTGGAGGCGCGCAGCGCCAGGACCTTGGTGCGCACCGCTGCGGCGTCCGCGCGTTCGCCCGCCGCGACGCCGAGGGTCCGGGCCAGTTCCGCGTAGCGGATCGGGGCGGATTCCGGTCGCCTTTCCAGCGCGAAGCTCACGGAGAGCACCACGAATTCCGGCGAGCCGTTGAGAGTGGTGCGCTTGAGCATCGAGTCGCGATAGCCAAAGCCCAGCGCCTCGTTGTCCAAGTCGGTGGTGCGCCCGGTGGCCCGTTCGTAGACCTTGGCCTCGAGCAGCGTGTGGGCGACCTCGGAGCCGTAGGCGCCGACGTTTTGCACCGGGGTGGCCCCGGCGGAGCCCGGGATCCCGGAGAGTGCCTCGAGCCCGGAGAGCCCGGCGGCCAGGGTTTGCGCAACTGCGTCGTCCCACGGGTGCCCGGCGGCGATGTCCACCCGCACGCGCCCGTCGGGAAGCTCTTCGCCGATTGCCACGCCCTCGGTGGCGATTTGCAGCACCGTGCCGCCATACCCGGCATCGTCGATGACCAGGTTGGAGCCCCCGGCCAGGATCAGCAGGTCCGCCCCCGCGTCCTGTGCCGCCGCCACGGCGGCAACGACCTGCTCCTGCGTGCTCGCGCGCACGAAGGTGGCGGCGGGGCCGCCGACGCCGGTGGTGGTCAGGGGTGCCAGCATGTGGGTGTTCACGATGTCGTGTGCCTTAGCTTTCGGGATTGTCGGTTGCCGGGATTTGACGGGGCGCGGCCTTGGCCGGTGCCGCTGCCGGGGACAGGAAGAACGAAACCACGACCAGGATGCCCACGAACCCCAGCGCGTTGAGCAGCCCCACCACGTCGGCCAGCAGGCCCAGCAGCGGCGGGCCGCCCAGGAAGGCGCCGTAGCCGACGGTGGAGACCACCGAGACGCGGGCAGCGGCGCGCATCGGGTCATCCGAGGCCGCGGTCATCGCCACCGGGAAGCACATGGCCACGCCCAGACCCCAGAGCACCAGGGCAGCGAAGGCGGTGTGCACGGTGGGACCGTAGACAAAGAGCAGCAGGCCGGCCAGCGTGCTGGCGGCCGAGGCGCGGATGACTGCCACGCGCCCGAAGCGTTCCAGGATCCGCCCGCCGCCCATGCGGGCCACTGTCATGGCGGTGACGAAGACGCCGTAGCCGATGGCGCCCACGGAGTTGATGGCCCCGTAGCCGTCGGAAAGCGCGAGCGCCACCCAGTCCCCCGCGGCTCCCTCGGCCAGGGCCATGCCCAGCACCAGGATGCCCAGCAGGACGGTGCGCGGTTCGCGCCAGGCGGCCGCGAGCAGCGATTTGTTCGAGTGCCCGGCGCCGGTGTTCACGGGATCGGCCCTGAACACCCGGGTGCCGGTGTGGATCAAAACCAACACCACCGCCGCCATGGCCGCGAAGTGCCAGGCGATGGACAGGTGCACTGCCGCGCCCAGCGCGCCGGCGGCGGCCCCGATGACGGTGCCCACGGAGAAGAAGCCGTGCAGCGCCGGCATGATCGGCTTTTCCAGGGCCCGCTCCATGGCGGCTCCCTGGACGTTCGAGGCAACGTTCCAGGCGGCGGCTCCCATGCCCTGCAGCCCCAGTGCCACCCCGGTCAGCGCCAGGGACTGGAAGCCGGCCGCCGCCACGCCCACGACGGCCATGGCGATCGCGGTGAGCGAGGAGGCCAGCACCAGGGTGCGCTTGGAGCCCAGGCGCATGACCAGGAACCCGGAGACCGAGACCGAGGCAAAGGAGCCCGCGGTCATGCACAGCAGCAGCAGGCCGACCTCGCCGTGGCTCAGCCCCAGTGCGTCGCGCACCGAGGGCAGTCGCGAGACCAGCGTGGAGAGGATCAGCCCGGAGGCAAAGTACAGCGCTATGACGCCGTTGCGCCAGGGCAGCGCCTCGGGGTTTGCCTTCCTCGTGCCGCCGGCGGTGCGCTTGCGCGCATCCGGCCCGGGGTCCTTTTTCAGAGTTGCACCACGGCCTGGGCCTTGACCAGCACCTTGGTGCCATCGACGCTGACCGTCAGGTCCACGCGCGCGGTGCGGGCCTCGGCATCCAGCGCCCCGATGGTGCCGCTGATCTCGATGGCGGTGCCCTCGAAATCGGACGGGTTGGACCCGGCCGGGTCGGCCACCGGGACCGGCTTGGTGAAGCGGGTCTGGTAGTCAACGATGGCGCCGGGGTTCCCGGTCCAGTCGGTGACCAGTTGCACCGCGGCGCCCATGGTGAACATGCCGTGGGCGATGACGCCGGGCAGCCCGACCTCCGTGGCGAAGCGCTCGTTCCAGTGGATGGGGTTGAAATCCCCCGAGGCCCCTGCATAGCGCACCAGGTCGGCGCGGTTCACGCGAATGGTGGTGGCGCCGATGGGCTGGCCCTTTTCAAGGGTGTCGAAGTCGATCATTACTGGTCCTCTCCGCGTACCAGGAGCGAGGAAACGGTGGTCGCTACCTTCTGGCCGGCCGTCGTGGTGATTTCGGAGCGGGTGGTGATCATGGCCCCGCCGCCCATGGCGCGCACGGTGTCCACATGCAGTTCGGCCACCAGCTCGTCCCCTGCCACGATGGGGCGGTGGTGGGTGAAGCGCTGGTCGGCGTGGACCACGCGGGAGAAGTCGATGCCGCTGGCAGGGTCGGCGATGAGCTGGGCATCGGCCATTTGCGCCACGATGATGGCGAAGGTCAGCGGGGCCAGCAGGTCCTTGTGGCCCAGCTCAGCCGCGGCGTCAAGGTCGTAGTGGGCCCGGTGGGTGGCCTTGACCGCTGCCGCGAATTCGCGGATCTTTTCGCGGCCCACCACGTAGGGGTCCTGGGCCGGGTAGATCCGGCCTGCCAGTTCGGGATTGATGCTCATCGGTTGTACCGCTCCTGTGTGGGAAGAGTTGAGGCGTTTGTGCGGGGGTGGCGGGACCGCCCGTCGGTGGGGGCCGCCGGTCAATGCTAGGGGGTGTCCCGGGGGGCGCGCTTGGTCCGCTTGGGCCGCCTGGCCGGAACCAGGCCCTGGGATACGCGCCAGGCCTTGGCGTCGCGGGCCCGCACCACCAGCCCGATGACGTGGGTCACGAGCCCGATGCCGATGATGCCCAGTGCGGTGTACATCAGCGGGCGGTTGTGGGTGTTGGCCCCAATGAAGGCCAGGATGATGCCCGTCCCGGAAACCGCCATCGAACCGAAGGTCAGTTTCTTGTAGAGTCCGGACGAAGCTTCCCAGGGGGTATTGGTCATGACTCAATCCTAATTCAGCACGGCAAATCGGTTCAGAACAAGGCACCCTGGACCGGGGGCGAATCGGTCACATAGTCGCCCAGGGCGATCTTCCTGCCCTTGAGCAGCGCCGCGTTGGCCACGAAGATCTCCGGTTGCCCGCCCAGCTTCACGCCCAGGACCTGACCGGAGATTGCCGCCACCTCGAAGCCGTGGGCCGATTCGCCCAGGAAACCGGGATAGGGCTGCAGCGTGTGGGCATCGAAGCCGTCCAGCAGGACCCGGCCCTGTTCCGGGGGGTTCCAGGTTTCCTCCACGACCGCAGACCCGGCCAGGATTCCCGGGCCAAGCCCGGCAAGCAGTGAGCGCACCGAAGCTGCCCCGGCTGCGTTGAGCGCATCGATCCCCGCGGTCGTGTCGTGGTTTTCCAGCAGGCCGCGCACCTTGGAATTTGCCCGCACCTGCTGGGTGAACCCCAGCTGGCCGGTCACCAGGTCTTCGAGGTTCCGCACGCTTGCCCCGTCGGGGCACCAGGCAACATAACGGGCGCTGATCGCCCCTTGTTCGGCCAGGCGCCGCCACTTGCTGGGGTCCGCCGCCGTGCCGACCTTGGTGGTCCCCTGGGCGAAGCTCGCCACATAGAGCCAGTGCGGTTGGCCCAGGTAGTCGCGCAGGCCCGCGCTGGCGCGGCCGCTGCGGTGGAAGTCGTGCATGGCCCTGGACTGGTCGGCGGCCTCGCACGCGGCGCATTGGGTGCCGTTGGCGACCAGGGCCTCCTGCGGACAGGGCACCAGGGTGCGGTGGGTCCTGTCCTGGATCAGTTGGTGGCCCAGGCACCAGCGCCCGGGCAGCACCGTGAAGCCCAGGCGCGTGCCCGGTTCCAGGACCGCGTCACGGCCTTGGTGCTCGGCGTCATCGAGCGCCAGGCGCGGGCTGCCAGGGGTTCCGGGCCACCGGATGCCGCGGCAGAGCAGGGCAGCGTTGTCCAACTTAGTCGTGCAATGCCCCGGCCACCGCGGCGGTGGCGTGCAGCCAGGCGCGGCGGGTTGCCGGACGCAATCCCTCGAAGCGGATCTGCCCCTTGACCAGCGCCGCGTCGTAGGGAACGGTCACGACGGCGCGGGCCAGGCGGCGGAACCCGTGGGCGATGCGGTCAAGCTGTTCGCGGTTGCCGTGCGGTTGGTGTTGGGACACGATCACGACGGCGTTCTTGGCCAGGTCGGCATAGTGCCCCCCGCGCTTGGCCAGCGCCTCGAGCAGCAGGGCACCTGCCTCGGCGTGTTCCTCCACGGTGGTGCTCGCGATGACCAGCTGGTCGGTGTGGTCGATCATGCGCATCCAGCGTTCAGCCGACTCGTCGTTGCCCGAGTCCACGATGGTCAGGGAGAAGAACCGCGAAACGATGCCATGCAGCGCATCGAAGTCCTCGGCGTTCACGAATTGCTCGCTGGCCAGCAGGGTGGGGTCGGTGCGCAGCACGCTGTAGCAGTCTTCGGGCTGGTAGTGCGTGTAGTCGTGGATGACGGGATCCCCGACCTTGACGTCCTTGAGCCGGGGTGCGGCCGCCAGCAGGTCCATGGAATGGGAGCCGTGGGGACCCTGGACGGTGCGCCATCCCAGGGTTCCGCGGGTTCCGTTGTTGTCCCAGACCAGGACCGGGTCCCCGGTGTTGCGGCCAAAGACGGCGGAGAGCAGCACTGCGGTGGGGGTCTTGTTGGCCCCGCCCTTGCCGTTGACCACGGAGATGGTCTTGGACTCGGTCACCCGGGTGCCCACGGCGCGGCGCCAATTGCGCTCTTCGACTTCCTCGGCCGAGGGTTCCATGTTGAAGCCCAGGCGCGAGAGGAATCCGCGGAAGCCGCGCTCGGCACGGAACGTCGTTTCGTCCTCGGGGCGCAGGAACGTGTCGCGGGTTCCGGCGGCCGGGTTCATTTCGCGGAAGGCCTGGCGGCGGCCTTCCGGTGTCGACAGGTCTTCGGCTGACTCTGCCGACTCGGCCGCGGGTGCCGATGCAGTTGCCGCCGCGGTGGCAGCGGGCTTGGCAACCGCGGGAGCGGGCTTCGCGGGAAGGGTGGTTGCCTGTTTGGCTGGTGCCGGAGCCGGTTTGGGGGCAGGGGCTGCGGCCGGCTTGGCGGCGGCAGCAGCAGGCTTCGTCGCGGGTGCGGCAGCGGGCTTGGCGGCGGCGGCAGGTGTCGCGGCCGCCGTGGTTGCCGGGTTGGCAGCGCCTGCCGGCTTTGCTGCAGGAGCGGGGGCCACCGGTTTGGCTGGCGCGGCGCTTGCAGCAGGATTAGCTGCGGGTGCAGGCGCAGCGGGCTTCGCGGCCGGTGCAGGTACGGCCGGCTTCGCCGCGGGTGCAGGAACAACGGGCTTGGCAACCGGCGCCACGCCAGCCGCCGGCTTCGCGGCAGGTGCGGGTGTAGCGGGCTTCGCGGCCGGTGCAGGTACAGCCGGCTTCGCCGCGGGTGCAGGCGCAACGGGCTTCGCCGCCGGTGCCACAGTTGCGGCGGGCTTCGCGGATGGTGACGCCGCGGGCGCGGCAGGCTTTGCGGCGGGCTTAGCTGCGGTGGCCGTAGCGGCAGACGGCGCCCCGGGCTTCGTCGGTTCCCCCGTGGTGCCGGGGGCTTTTGCCGCTGCAGGTGCCGCCGGTTTCGATTCGATCTTTGGCGCTGGGGCGGTGGCGGGCTTCGCAGTCGTCTGCGGCGCAGCGCCGGCAGGTTTGTCGGCGCTCTTGGTTTCGGCGCCCTTCGCCGGAGCGGGTTTGGCCGGCGCCGGGGCAGGCTTCGCGCTTGCCTGCGCTACAGAACTCGGCTGGGCCTGCGGCCTGTTCGAGTCTCCAGGGACCGAGGCTGCCGTCGGCGCCGTTTTCGCACTCGTTGCTCCTACAGACTTCACCGGAACGGCCGGAGTCGCAGCTGGCGCGGGGGCCTGATTGCCGGGCGCGGCCTGGACACTTTCGGCTTCGGGAACGGCATCGAATTCATCGACTTCGCCAGGCTTTGTGACAGCCTTCTTCACTTCATCTTTCGTGTTTTGCTGCTCGACAAGTTCGGCCTGGCGAGCGCGCCGCAGTGAAGCACGGGTCGGGAACTCTTGGTTGAAGTCCGCTTTCGGCATGTGCTTCGTCCTCTCCTGAAGGTTCATGGTCGTCTGAGCGAATGACCCCAACGAGTCCCACCCAGAAGGCCGGGCACACCTGTTTGCGGCTTTCGCACTTCGTCCATCTTATCGGGCAACCCATGTGAACCGCCGGATTGAGTCGTATTGATCACAGCGGATGCCGCAGTAGGAAATGGTGTGGTTCGTGGTTAGCCTTGAAGGTGGAAGCTCGAATTCGCCCATTGGGGGCCGGGACACTGGACGAACAGGAACGCTCTTGGACTTTATTTCCACCGCCTTGGATGCGCTGAGTGGCTTTATCCTTGCCGCGGCCGGAAACCCATTTTCGTATTTGATGATTTTCCTCTTTTGCGCGATTGATGGGTTCTTTCCACCGGTACCCAGCGAATCGCTGGTCGTGGCGCTCGCCTCGCTGGTGCCCACGCAGGGGAATCCGAACCCGTGGTTATTGGGGGCGGCTGCCGGCCTTGGTGCCTTCGTCGGTGACAACGTGGCGTATTTGCTGGGACGGGGCATCGGCACGGACAGGTTTTCCTGGATGCGCCGAAAACGGCTCCAGCATGCATTTGCCTGGGCCGGCTACGAGTTGCGGCTCCGCCCGGTGTCACTGATCCTGGTTGCCCGGTTCGTCCCCATTGGCCGTGTCGCGGTCAACCTGGTTGCAGGGGCAACGGGGTTCCCTCACCGGACCTTCATCATCCTGACCTGTTTTTCCAGCCTGGGCTGGGCCACCTATTCGGTTCTGATTGGGGTTCTTGCCGGGCAATGGTTCGAGGAAAACCATTTGCTGGGAATCGTGATTGCCGTGGCGGTGGCCATCGGCCTGGGAATCCTCATCGACCGGATAGTTTCACGGGTCAGCGGGAACACGTCCCTGCGTAAGTAATCGCCCAGATGGCAAATAAAAACCGCGGTTGTGCCCGTTTACTGGGCGCAACCGCGGTTCTTGTTTCAGAGCCCCCCACCGGAATCGATCCGGTGACCTCGTTCTTACCAAGAACGCGCTCTACCACTGAGCTAGGGGGGCAACGAGAAAATACTCTACCCAATAATCGGCACAAATTGCACATCGAAAGCCGCCGACATGACCAACGCCACAATTTGCTCTATCCCACGGAGCTGCGCGGAATCGTTGACGTGGCGAGACGAGGGCCGGTTCCCTAGTCTGCGGCCTTCCTGCGGCGTCCGGCCATGAGTATTTCGATCCCGATCGGAATGACCGACAAGAGCACGATGACGATGAAGATCAGGTCGATGTTGTCCCCGACCCATTCGTATTGGCCCAGCCAGAAGCCCAGCAGTGTCACCCCGACACCCCACAGAAGGGCGCCGAGCAAGTTGTACAGGACGAAGACCCGGTAGCTCATGTGCGCGACCCCGGCAATGACGGGAACGAACGTCCTGACGATGGGCACGAAGCGGGCAAGAACCACGGCCCTCCCGCCGAAGCGTTCGAAGAACATGTGGGCCCTTTCCACGTACTCCTGACGAAAGAGCCGCGAATCGGGCCTGTTGAAGATCGGCGGGCCGGCCTTGCGTCCAATGAGATAGCCGGTCTGGTCCCCGACAAAGGCCGAAATGAATATCAGCACCGTGAACAGCGGCAGGCTGACATCCAGGGCGCCCGTGGCGACCAGCAGCCCGGCGGTGAAAAGCATGGAATCACCGGGCAGGAAGAATCCGACCAGCAGGCCGGTCTCGGCAAATACGATGCCGCAGATGAGCAGGATGACCCACGGGCCCAGTGCCGGATCGCGCAGGAAGACGTCGGGATTCAGCCAGTCCGGCAGAATGCTGGCGGTGGTCGGCCGTACCACCGCCGCGGCAAGCGTCGTCTGCAAATTTGCTATTGGAATCACCGCACCACCATATGGCATCAGGATGCTTCCACGCCCGGGTCGGACCCGGTCAAAAAGGTATTCCCCATGGATTCACGGCAGGATGCACGTTTCGGAGCCTCCGGATATCTCCCGGTCGCACGTTCCGACGGGCGGGAATCCGGGCTTCGCATGTTCGGCCGCACATCCGACTGGTCAACGACCACGCCAGGCGGCTCCAGGCTACAACAACGGGTGCGACACACCGGGGTAGTCGTCCGGATGGTTCACCATGAATTCCCAGCGCCTGGCGATCTCGGCATTCGGGGGCCGCAAGATCCGGTGCACCACATGGAGGGTGGGAATCAGCAGCAGCACGAACGTGAAGAACGGCGCGAACGTGGCGGCCGCCGAGCCGGGACGCAGGAAGGCCAGCATTTCGGCCGCAACCAGGAATACCACGATGCAGGTCGTGGCGACGTAGCGAACGAGGCGGGCTACCTCCTTGGCCGTGAGCGGCCACGCCTGGCGCTCGATGCCAAAGGGCTGGACGTAGTACCGGTCCAGCGCGCGCTTTCGAATCCTCATGACCCGTCTCCTCGCCGAGGATTGCTGTCCCTTAAGTCTGGTTTCGTCCGCGCCACAGGTCAAGGCCTTGCAAATCCCCCTACTCGGTGCGGTTCCGGTCCCTTCCCGGGCGGCGGCAAGGCGGCTTCCGGCTCGTGGCCCGGGCGCGGTGCACAAAAAATCCCCGCCTTCACGAGGAAGACGGGGATCAATCTGTAGCGGCTCCGGGACTCGATCCCGGGACCTCACGATTATGAGTCGTGCGCTCTAACCAGCTGAGCTAAGCCGCCACGAATGGTAAAACCCGCGTCCGCGTCAGATTCTCTTTCGAGCCGACTCAGACGCGGGCCATTCCATTCAGAGCCCCCCACCGGAATCGATCCGGTGACCTCGTTCTTACCAAGAACGCGCTCTACCACTGAGCTAGGGGGGCAACGAGTAAGAACTCTACCAGCAATTTTCGGTGCTGTGAAATCGGAATGCCTCTTTGTGACCGACCACACAAAAATGCCCGGAAGTAGCAGGTCAGGCGCCCATTGGAGAGGGGCTGCGGTGACCTAAATCACCGGATAATCTTGTGCCGGGAGGCAGCCGGCACACCACCTTTCAGGTCGATGCCCTCAATGGCCAGGGGTGCCAGCCGCCGGGCACCATTTCCGGCATGGTCCTGGCATCTTCAAGGAACGCGTTCGGGCCGTCCGGTCCTTCCCTGCCGCGGGACGAATTCCCGACGGGCGACTTCCGCCCGAACTGGATCCACGGCTGCCCGCCGAGGCGCGCGGCCAGCGCCAGCGCCACCCGGTCCCGGACTGCAAAGCCCTCGGGGTGGCCGATGCGCTCGTAGCTGGCTTCCGCGGTTTCCCCGTCCACCCAGCGGCGTCCGTAGGCGACGACAGCGTCGTCTTCGTCGAGGTGGACCGCGTCTTGGAGCAGGGGGCGCAGGGACGGCCCCGCGGCGGGCGCGGAACCGGATCGAGCGGCCCCGGCTTGGGCACGACCCGGGTAGACCATTGGGCAAGCACCGCAGCCGCCCGATCCACCGCCTGCGGAGTCGGTGACAATGCGCCTGGCTGGCCGATTGCTGGCCGGAGCGTCGCGAACCACCGGTTGCATCTCCCTGCGCGGGAGCCTGCCAACGAATGCGATGGCCCGCGGGAAAAACAAAACCCCCGGCGGTGGCGCCCTCCCGTTTCCAGGAGCACGCCCCCACCGGGGGTTTTTGTCTATTTAGGGCTTAGTAGTCGCGACGACGCGGGCCACCGGTGCCACCGGCGGTGCGGGGCTTGCGCGAGGAGCCGCCGAAGCTGCGCTCTCCGGCGCCTGCACCGGCACCGGCGTTGCCGCGGTATCCGCCGCGCTCGCCACCGGCGTTGCGGTCATAGCCGCCACGGCCGCCTTCGGAGGAGCCGCCTTCGGTGCGACGGTCGTTGCCACCGCGGTAGCCACCGCCGCCACCGCTGCGTGCGCCACCCTGGTAGCCACCGCCACCGCCACGGCCTCCGCCGTAACCGCCGCGTCCGCCACCCTGGTAGCCGCCTTCGCGGTCACCGTCACGTTCGGACTTCGGGCTGCGGCCGTTGTCCAGCTCGAGGTGGATCAGTTCGCCACCGATACGGGTGCGGGAAAGCGAGCGGAGCTGATCGGCGGAAAGATCTGCCGGCAGTTCAACCAGCGTGTGGTCGGCACGGATGTCGATGCCACCGATCTGGGCGGAGGTCAGGCCGCCTTCGTTGGCAAGTGCGCCAACGATGGAGCCGGGCATGACGCGCTGGCGACGGCCAACCGCGAGGCGGTAGGTGGCGTTGCCTTCGGTCAGGGCGCGGGACGGGCCGCGGGAGTTGAAGCCGTCCTTGCCGCCGCCTGCAAGGCGTGCCTGCTTGGCCGGTGCTGCGGGCATTTCCTGCATGAGCAGCGGGCGGCCGCCCTGTGCCATGTGTGCAAGGGCCGCGGCGATCTCGACCTCGGTGATGTCCTCGTGCTCCGAGGAGTACTTCTCCACCAGGTTGCGGAAGACCGTCAGGTCCTGCGAGGAGATGGTCTCGCCGATCTGGTCGGCGAACTTCGCCAGGCGCTTGTCGTTCACGGCGTCAACGCTCGGCAGGTGCATGTGCTCAACCGACTGGCGGGTGGCCTTTTCGATGGCACGCAGCAAGTACTTTTCGCGCGGGGTCATGAAGAGGATCGCGTCGCCCGAACGGCCGGCACGGCCGGTGCGGCCGATGCGGTGAACGTAGGACTCGGTGTCGTGCGGGATATCGAAGTTGATCACGTGGGACACGCGCTCAACGTCAAGGCCACGGGCTGCAACGTCGGTGGCAACCAGGATGTCGATCTTGCCATCGCGAAGGTTCTCGATGGTGCGCTCGCGCTGCTGCTGCGGGATGTCACCGTTGATGGCTGCAGCGGTGAAGCCGCGGGACTTGAGCTTGTCAGCAAGGTCCTCGGTTGCCATCTTGGTGCGCACGAAGGCGATAACGCCTTCGGACTTCTCCGACTCCAGGATGCGGGTCATGGCATCGAGCTTGTGGGCTCCCATGACCTGCACGTAGCGCTGGCGGATGTTGGTGCCGGTCGAGGTGTTCGACTTGACCGAGATTTCCTGCGGGTTGCGCAGGTACTGCTTGGAGATGCGGCGGATCGAGGAAGGCATGGTGGCCGAGAACAGCACCACCTGCTTCTCTTCCGGGGTGGCTTCCAAGATCTTGTCGACCTCTTCGGCGAAGCCCATGCGCAGCATTTCGTCGGCCTCATCCAGAACCACGTACTGCAGGTCCGACAGGTCCAGGGAACCCTTATTGATGTGGTCGATGACGCGGCCCGGGGTGCCGACGACAACCTGGGCGCCGCGGCGCAGGCCTGCAAGCTGCGGGCCGTAGGCGGATCCGCCGTACACGGGAAGGACGGTGAAGTCGCCCATGTGCTTGGCGTAGGAGGTGAAGGCCTCGGCGACCTGGAGCGCGAGCTCGCGGGTCGGAGCAAGAACCAGAACCTGGGTCTTGCGGGCGGTGCCATTCAGGTCGGCGAGCTCTGCCATCTTGGACAGTGCGGGAAGGGCGAACGCGGCGGTCTTGCCGGTACCGGTCTGTGCAACGCCAACGACGTCGCGGCCTTCGAGCAGCAGCGGGATGGTGGCTGCCTGGATCGGGGAGGGCTTTTCGTAGCCCAGATCGGAGACGGCGGCGAGAACGCGGCCGTCGAGCCCCAAATCGCTGAAGAGGATCGAATCTTCTTCGGTCTTGGTTTCGGCGGTGGGCTGGTTTTCGGGCATGTCGGAAGACACGGAGAATTACCTCATTCATAGGGGCGGAATAGACCCCGTATCAACGAGGTTCCGCAGCACAATCGGACGCATCACTTTGGTCCGGCGACTCCCCTATGAAAGCAACAACCCGCACGTAATTGGCGGGCTCACACACGACGAGCTTCTGCCTCAAGAATTGGGCAGAATGCGAGGGAAGCCGGATACAGTGAACACCTAATACTATCGCCCCGTGCGTAACTTGGGGGACTTAATCCCGGTGAGGTTGCGCACACACGCCTGACAACCGGTCTAAATTGTGCCGCGATGGCGCATTTGGCGCCGCCCTTAATGCTCTGTTTCGGGCTTCGGCAGCGTGCGCAGGACCTTGTCCGGAAGCGGGCGACCACTGGCGTGTTGGTGCTCCAGCAACCGATTGGCCTGCTCCTGTGTGGGCCCGACAAAAATGTCACGCACCCGAACCCCGTGCCCGGGCCGCGAAAGCACCACGACTTCATCGCCGGGACCGATTTTCCCGGTCCGGACGACCTTCAAGAAACAGCCGACGTCGCCGCGTTCGGTGAAGCGGCGCACCCAGTTCTCCTCCCCCAGGTGCCGGGCAAAGGTGGAGCAGGGAATCCGCGGGCTGGTGACTTCCAGGACCACGGACTTGCCGATGGCCCAGCGCTCCCCCACCACCGCGTCGCTGGTCTCGATCCCGGAGACCCTCAGGTTCTCCCCGAACAGGCCCGCCGGGATCTCCCGACCCAGTTCCGCGCCCCAGCGTCCGGCCTCGGCCTCGGAGTAGGCATAGACGGCCTGGTCGTGGCCGCCGTGGTGTTCGCGGTCGACCTGCACATCGGCGTACAGGCCCATCTTGCGAACCTTCACCGGACCGTCGATCGGGCGCTTGTCGATCGCGGTGGTGCCCACCGCGCCGGCATCGGGCTTCAGCGCGTGGACGATGCACACGGCGTCCAGCCGTCCGCGGGCGACGGGCTCGGATTCGGGCTGGCCGTGGCCGGGGGAAAGACTCATGGGATAAATCCTATAAGAGGGGCCGGACTTGTCCCGGGCATGGACCCGCCACGCCCCCGGCGCGCCACGGAATCCGCCGTGCGTCGTTCTTCGGGTAACCTGCGGTGCATGGAGAAGCCTGAAAACAATTCCGTGGCCGCCGCGTGAAAAACGCGAAACCGGTGCTCCCGACCTCGTTGCTTGCCGCCCGTTGGTGGTGGACCGCCGCCGCGCTTTCAGCGCTGGCGTTCGCCGGAGGATTCTTCCTCAACGCCGCCGCGCGCCCCGCCAACGAGGCCCCCGGGTTCTGGGGTGCGGGCATCGCGCTTGTAGGCCTCGGCCTGGTCATCGGCTTTTGCACCTTCCAGCTCTGGCGCGGGAAGCTGGCCGGCCGGATGTCCCTGATCTGGTGCGGGATCATCGTGGGCATCCCGCTGCTGACCCGCGGGGTGCGGGTGGGTATCTTCGGCGCGCTGCTGCTGGTCGGAGTGGCCCTGCTTTTGAGCCCCGGAACCATTAAGTACTTTGCCCCGCAGTCCAAGGCCGTCCGGGCGCAGCGCAAGGCCGAACGCCAACGCCGCAAGGCGGAAAACGCGCGCTGATCCAACGGGCACGCTCCCGGCGTGTCCGTGGGCGGCAAATCATGGAAGAGTGCCTTCATGAGTACTTTTGCCATCACCAATGCCTACATCGTGCCCATCGCCGGCGAGGAATTCACCGGCACGCTCATCGTCAGGGACGCGGCGATCGCCGCCCTGGGCCCCGACCTCCCGATGCCCGAGGGCGCGGAGGTCATTGACGCGCAAGGCGCGTGGCTGCTGCCCGGGTTCATCGACGCGCACGTCCACCTGGGCCTGCATCCGGAGGGCGAGGACGGATCCGGGTCCGACGTGAACGAGATGACGGACCCGAACATGGCGGCGGTGCGCGCCCTGGACGCCATTGATCCCTTCGATCCCGGCTTCGACGACGCCCTGGCCGGCGGGGTGACAACCGTGAACGTGAACCCCGGGTCCGGGAACCCGATCGGCGGGCAGACCGTGGCCATCCACACCCACGGGCGCTACGTGGATGAGATGGTGCTGCGTTCCCCCAGCGGCATCAAGTCGGCGCTCGGCGAGAATCCCAAGCGCATCTACGGCGCCAAGGACAAGACCCCCTCGACCCGGCTGGGCACCGCGATGGTGATCCGCCAGGCGTTCATCGAGGCACAGAACTACCTGGCCGCCAACGACCCGGCCAAGCGCGATGCAAAGCTCGAGGCCCTGGGCATGGTGCTGCGCCGCGAAATCCCCTGGCGCCAGCACTGCCACCGCACCGACGACGTGGCCACCGCCCTGCGCCTGGCGGCGGAGTTCGGCTACGACCTGGTCCTTGACCACGGCACCGAGGCCCACGTGATCGCCGACGTCGTGGCAGAGCGCAATGTGCCGGTGCTCATCGGCCCGCTATTCACCACCAAGTCGAAGGTCGAGCTGCGCGGCCGGTCGCTGGCCAACCCGCGCCGCCTCGCCGAGGCCGGGGTCGAGATCTCCATCATCACCGATCACCCTGTGATCCCGATCAATTTCCTGATCCACCAATGCACGCTGGCGGTGAAGGAGGGCCTGGACCGCGACACCGCGCTGCGGGCAGTGACCATGAACCCGGCGAAGGTGCTGGGCCTGGCTAATCGCCTGGGTTCGCTGGAAACCGGCAAGGACGCGGACCTGGTGTTGTGGAGCGGGGATCCGCTGGATGTCATGTCCCGGGCCATGCGCGTGTGGATCGGCGGGAAACAGGTCATGGAATACGACGTGGCGACCCGCACCCCGGTCGTGGTCTCCCGCAAGGTCGTGCCCGAATAGTACCGACGACAGGGGGTCGGGGGGGGGGGGGGGGGGGGGGGGGCGGCCCCGCCCCCCCCCCG
>NZ_JBKKAP010000143.1:0-6772 GCF_046714615.1 Paeniglutamicibacter sp. | reverse complement strand
CTGCATGACAGGCGAAGCTGGCACCGGCGCGCTATGCTCCGCGCATGATCCGGCTGCTCGTGTTCCTGGCGCTCGCGGGTGCTCTCGCGTTCTGTGGCTCGACGGTCAAGCTCGGCAACCGGACCTTCTTCGGTCACGTGCGGGCGATCTGGTCGACCGATGAAGTGCAGGAGCTGAAGCAAGGCGTGAAGGAGAAGGCGGGACCGGCAGCGACCAAGGTGAAGAAGGGCGTCGAGGCTGGCTACAAGGCGATGACTGACGACAAGGACGGCTCGGGCTCGGCAGGCTCGGCAGGCTCGGCAGGCTCGGCAGGCCATCGTGCGGTATCCAACCCAGGCAGATCAAGCCCGCCACGCACAGGGACAGGGTGGTCCGGACCCACGTCATGACCGTGCGCTCGGGTTGCAACCCCGGGTCCGGGTGCCCCATCGATGGACCCCGAACACTCAGGGATTAACTGCTATCAACACCGCCGCAACCGCCGCGGCTACCGCGTCACCCTGGCCCAGGATCGGGACGGTCAGCGGCAACGCCTTGCCGTGACTCATGGATGATTCAATGTTGCGCCAGCGCACAGCGGCCCCGGCACGAATGAACATCCCGATGATAATCAGGAACAGCGCGATTCCGGTGCGAAGCGGCCCGGGAAATGCCTGGGAAGCAAAAGGCTTCCAGCGCAATGCCCCCGGCCAGAAAACCGAGGGAGCTACGGATCCAGGCCAAGAAGGTTCGTTCATTGGTCGACGTGAAGCGCGGGTCTGGCTCCTTGCCCCCGCCCCGCTTTCAACACCCACTTGGCCAGAAAACCACGGTCGGAGTTTTCCTCCATCAGTGCCATGTATCTTCCATCTCCCTCGGCATTGCACCAGATGTTTCCTCGTCCGTTCGGGCCACCGGACCGATACTCCTCCACAGCCGACCGTGTGCACAACCCCTGGACTTGAGGGGAAACCCGCCAGGTGGGTTGCCCGCCACGGACACCCTCGGATAGTGGGGCGCTCAACCTACTTATTAGACTGCGTCGAAGGCACCGCGAGGACTACGTATCCGCGGCCCAATGCTGCATGGGATCCGCGATGTCCCCCAGTTGAGTCGTGGCGAAGTCGCGCAATGCGCGGATCTTGGCATTGCCGAGTGAACCGGACTGGAAAACGAGCTGGACAGCATTTTCCGGCAGCTCGTCTGCAATGCGTTTGTAGACCAATTTATGCCCGTCGTAGGTCTTGTCCCCGCTCGGGCGGCCCATGATCACGGTGTACCCCAAACCGCGGCCCACCACCGAACGGATCGTCTCGACGTTGCGCAAGCGCCACCGGACATTGGGCTTGAAGCCCGCAGCCTCCGTCATGGCCATGATCAGGTCCGGCGCCGGCTTTAGTCCCAGGAGCACCGCAGGCTCCTCCCCGAGCTCCGCAAAGCGAACCTCCTCGCGATCGGCCAGCCTGTGGTTGGCCGGCAAGACCAGTTGCAATCGCACTGCAGCGACCAATGCGCGTTCCAGGTCGGTGTCCACGTGCAATTGGTACATGAAGGCTGCATCCAATTCCCCTTGTTGCAGCCGGCGCTGAAGCTCATCGGAGGAGGCCTCGGACACGAGGACCTCGACCTGCGGGTGATGCTCAGCGAAGTACTCAAGCACCGGCGGCACCAGCCACGGGGACAGGGTGTCAAAGCATCCAATCGTCAAGGTTCCGACGAGCTCACCCCGAATGGCTCCGGCAGAGGCCTCGAGCGCGTGGGCGGAGGCAAGGACCTGTTTCGCGTTCTCGACCAGCTCACGCCCGGCCACTGTGAGTGCGGCACCCTTTGCCCGCCGGCGAACCAGCAGCTGGACCCCGAGCGTTTTTTCCAGCGTGCTCAGGGCCACCGACAGCGAGCCTCCCGTCATGTGCAGGCGTTGCGCGGCGGCGGCCAGCGTTCCTTCTTCCGCCACGACAAGGAAGATCTCGAGCTGGCGTAGGGTCACGGCAAGCAAAGTTGACTCCTTCAAACAAGATCGATCATTAGTTTCGATTTTCACAGTATATGTTCCAGGTCATAGTTGATTCCAAGACCTTCCCCTTTCAGGAGCATTCATGGACCTCTCTCCCCGAGTCATCACCCTTGGCACCGCCGGCGGCCCCCGCTGGTGGGGTGCCCCATCTGCTGGTAGGCGGCGCAACGGCATCGCCACCGCCGTCGTCGTCGGCAAGGCCGTCTACCTGGTCGACTGCGGCCGCGGGGCCAGCGGCCAGTTCGCCGAGGCTGGTCTGGACCCGAACCAGTTGCGCGGAATCTTCCTGACGCACTTGCACTCGGACCACACCGTGGACATGGCCGGCATGTTGCTCTTCGGCTGGATGATGACCGGTCAGCGGCAAGGTGCCCCGGTGCGCATTCTGGGCCCGGGCGACCGGGGCATGCTGCCCCCGGTGAACAAGAATGCCGAAGGCGACATCCAGCCGCTCTTCGCCGATACCCCGACCGCCGGCACCAAAGACATGGTCGAGAACCTCTTTCGCGCCTACTCGGCGGACCTGACCGACCGGATGCTCGACTCGCTGCGCCCCTCGCCGTACACGGTGTTCGAGGCCTGCGACATCGCGATCCCCGCGGAGACCGGCTACCACCCGAACGAGAACGCCACGCCCGAGGGCATGGAACCGTTCACCATCTACGCGGACGAGCTGGTTACCGTCACTGCCACACTCGTGGCCCATCCCCCGGTGGCCCCGGCCTTCGCTTTCCGTTTCGACACGGCTGAAGGCTCGGTCACCATCTCCGGGGACACCGCGCCCTGCGCCAACCTCGTGCGTCTTGCACAGGACACCGACCTGCTCCTGCACGAGGCCATCGACATGGATTGGGCCGCCAACTCCTACGCCGACGTTGACGAAGCGACCCGCACCGCGACCATCGAGCACCACCGCAAGTCGCACACCACCCCGAGGCAGGCCGGAGAACTCGCCGCCGCCGCAGGCGCCCGGGCACTCGCACTGCACCACCTCGTGCCGGGTAATGCCGAACCCGCCGTCTGGCAGGCGGCGGAAGAGAGTTTCGCCGGGCCGGTGTTTGTCCCTGACGACCTCGAGACGATCAGTTTTGCCCGCCTGCGCAACGACGCGCTTGCTTCCGTCACCATTACCCAGAAGGATTAGGAACCATGGCACACGACACCACCACGGCACCGGCGGTTGCCGAGACCTCGCTGAATACGCCGCACATGCGGCGGATCCTCGCATCCAGCTTCGTGGGCAGCGCGGTCGAATACTACGACTTCCTGCTCTACGCCACGGCCGCGGCAGTGGTCTTCAACAAGGTCTTCTTCGTCAACCTTGACGCGGGCTGGGCCACCTTCGCTTCCTTCGGCACCTTGGCCGCCGGCTATGCAGCCCGCCCGATCGGCGGGGCCATCTTCGGTCACTACGGCGACCGCCTGGGTCGCAAGAAGATGCTGATCCTTTCCATGGTGATGATGGGCGTGGCCACCACGGCCATGGGCCTGCTGCCCACCACCGCCACCATCGGAGTGATGGCACCGATCCTGCTGATCACCCTGCGCGTCATCCAGGGCATCGCAGTTGGCGGCGAATGGGGCGGTGCCATGCTGATCGCCCTGGAGCAGGCACCGAAGGGAAAGCGCGGCTTCGCAGCTAGCTTCGCCAACATGGGTGCCCCGGCCGGCGCAGCTCTGGCAACCCTGGCGATGTCGGCGGCGACATTGCTTCCCGATGAGCAGTTCCTTGCATGGGGCTGGCGCATCCCGTTCCTGCTCAGCGCGGCACTGGTTGCCCTGGCACTGGTCATTCGGCTCAAGGTCTCCGAGAGCCCGCTCTTCCAGAACCTGGAACGCGAAGCCGACCGCCGGCGCATGCCGATCCTCGAGGTGTTCACCCGGCACCCGCGCCAGCTGTCTTTGGGCATCTTGGCCGGCGTCGCACAGTTCACCATGGCCGGCATGGTCACCGTCTGGGCCGTCAGCGAGGCCGTGGCCAACGGCGCGGACAAGACCGGCGTGCTCAACGCCAAGGCACTGGCCGCAGTGGCCATGCTGCTTGCCACCATCATCAGCGCGCGGCTCTGCGACCGCTTCGGCCGCAAGAACATCCTGCTCATTGGAATTGTCGCCGGCATGGCCGCGGCCTTCCCGATCTTGAACCTGGTTGAATCCGGTACCGTGGGCGGCTACGCAACGGCCGTAATCCTGGGCCAGGGAATCCAGGGGTTCATGTTTGGCCCGTTGGCCGCATTCATTGCGGAAATGTTCCCCACCCGAGTCCGCTACACCGGTTCATCGATTGCCTACCAGGCCTCATCGACGATCGGTGCAGGCTTCACGCCCATGATTGCCGCAGGCATCATGGCGGTCACCGCCGGCGGCGTGATCCTTGGAGCTGGCTGGATCACAGTCCTGGCCATCTGTGCCATTGCGGTGCTCATCGCACCAGAGGGCCGGAAGCGCGAGCTGACAGACATCTAACAATTTCGACACTTGGTCCCGGCCCGTCCTCGCGTTTGCGACGGCGGGCCGGAGCCACGTCCGCCACGCGGTTGCTTCCCGCTTTCGCCTTGCACATGTCCGCATTTCTGCTCGAGCGTGCAGTCCACTGGCTCAATGCCGACGCCGGTAATCGAAGTACCTGGAATCTTATCTTCAACCCTCAGTGGCTGGCCTAGCAAGGTGCACCAGTGGAAAACCTGCAGCGTTCAGGGTGCGCTTCATCTGGCAACAGCATTCGCCGAAGTGAAAACGCTGACCGGCATATCGCGCTGCAGCTTCCACGTGATGGCGATCGGCTTTGAGCCCTTGTGCTCCACGTAGTCGGCAGTACCCAAGCAGGTAAACGGCAGCACCAGGCCATCGATGTCCTTGGCGGAATCTCGGGTGAAGAGCAAGATATGTGATCCGCGATCTTTGCGGTTCAAATATCGTTGGCCCGTCGGACTACTCGGACTCGTCGCGTTCTGCGATTCCCAATGAAAGAGCCGCGGGCTTATCGCATAGTCCTTGTACAGCGTGTTGGGGTTGTGGACTGTCTCATCCTTGTCCAGGGTCACGAAGAGCGCATCGGTGCTCACCTGAGGACACCAGGCGACGCCTTCGCGGTGATTCACACCCTTTCCTTGCTCCAAGGAACCATACTCAAGGGCAGCCAGTACTTCTGACCGCCAGTATGTGGCGTGGGAATACAGCGGAATCTGCTGGAGTCCCAGCGGTAGTCCCTTTGGCGCATGCGGGCTGCGAGAGACCCCACGTACAAAGGCCGCGAGTAGCTCCTGCACCAGGTACCCGTTGGCACGGATGCGGTCCAGTCCTTCGTCGTATGAGCCGAAGCCACCGCCGTTGTCCCAAAACGTGTAGAAGAGCATGCGCGCAAATGTCTGATTGCGCTGCCCCAACTCCGCATAGCGCGGGGCGTCGCTGGATAGCAGCTCGGAATATGCTTCGGCGCGCTCGGCATCATCAATATGGAGGAACCGAGTGACCCGCTTGAGCAACTCCCGCTCTTCGTCCTGCTGACCAGCATCAAACTCAACCAGCCCGTCTTCCCAGGGCGAGCGCGAAGATATCAGTTCTGCCCGGCGGATCAGATCCGTCCACGAATGCCCCGTTTTTCGGTAGATGTCCTTGACATCGCGGCCGGATTCCTCCAAATAGTCATCCAGTCCGAGCAACCCATGGGACTTGATCTCACGAACCAGCGCCGGCTTGTTCAACTTGAGCTGCGAGCGGATGTTCTCCAGCACGATGGAGCGCGCCACCCGGTCAAGCATGAGCTGGCAACCGGAAGGCAGCCCTGGTGCATCATCATCGATGATGCGTTCCAGCTTCTTGCGCGGTACATCCAGCAGGGCGCGGTACTTGACGTCGAAGCGGAACTCCCGGCGTTGCTGTCCAATGAAGTCCAGCACCGTAAGCACGGCCTTGTCGTCGGCCCGGCGCAGGCCGCGACCGAGTTGCTGCAGGAAGATGGTTGAGCTCTGCGTGGGACGCAGCAGGAGGATCGTGTCGATCTCCGGCACGTCGAGCCCCTCGTTGAAGAGGTCGACGGCGAAAATGCAGTTCAGTTCGCGGGCTCGGAGCTTTGCCAGCGCTCCCTCGCGTTCCTCCGTGCTTGAATTTCCCGACACCGCCACTGAGGGAATGCCTGCCTCATTGAAGACTTTCGCCATGTAGTGCGCGTGCTGGACCGAAACGCAGAAACCCAGCGCCCGCATCAAGGACGTGCTGAGCACCTTGTCCCGAAGCTCGTTGATGATCTTCAGGGCGCGGATGTCATTGCCGGTGTAGACGTTGCTGAGCTGTTCCAGGTCGTAGGAACCGCGTTTCCATTCGATGGAGGTTAGGTCGACATCGTCTGCCACCCCGAAGTAGTGAAAAGGAACCAGCAGGTCTGCGTCAAGGGCATCCCACAGGCGTAGTTCAGAGGCGATCTTTCCGTCAAAGTAGGTGTCGGCAACATTGATGCCGTCGCCGCGTTCGGGCGTTGCCGTAAGTCCAAGGAGTTCGATGGGCTTCAGATGCTCAATTAGCCTGCGGTAGGAGTTTGCCTCTGCATGGTGGAACTCGTCGATCACCACAATGTCAAAGGCACGCGGTTCGATCTTGGAGAGTCCGAAGGCGGCCAGAGACTGGACGCTGGCGAACACCTGTTTCCAGGCCTCCGGTTTTTCTCCGTCCACGCACAGTTCTCCGAAGGAACCTTTACCCAGGACCTTACGATACGTTTTGAGTGATTGCTCAAGGATCTCCTTGCGGTGCGCCACGAACAAGAGCGTGAGCTCCCGCCCG
>NZ_JBKKAP010000142.1:0-16811 GCF_046714615.1 Paeniglutamicibacter sp. | reverse complement strand
ATGTGGACGGCAAGAAGGTGGGCGTGGACCTCGCCGACGCCATCCTGGCCAGCGAGAACAACACCATCAAAATCGCCGACGTGCCCCCCACCGGTGTGACCGTCCAGCGCGGCCACACCCTCGACGGACTCGGCAAGTACTACCTCGAGACCATCGAACAGTCCACCGAAGAGCCCGTTGACATCGTCGCCGCGCTCCGCGAATCCAAGGCTGACGTTATGGTCTGCTACCTCCCGGTTGGCTCCGAGGATGCCGCCCACTTCTACGCGCAGGCCGCCATCGACGCCGGCGTGGCGTTCGTCAACGCTCTGCCGGTCTTCATTGCCGGCACCAAGGAGTGGGCTGACAAGTTCACCGCCGCCGGCGTCCCGATCGTGGGCGACGACATCAAGAGCCAGATCGGTGCAACCATCACGCACCGCGTTATGGCAAAGCTCTTCGAAGACCGCGGCGTCACCCTGGACCGCACTTACCAGCTGAACGTCGGCGGCAACATGGACTTCAAGAACATGCTTGAGCGCGACCGTCTGGAATCCAAGAAGATTTCCAAGACCCAGGCCGTCACCTCGAACACCTCGGCCGAACTGAGCGCCGACGACGTGCACATTGGCCCGTCGGACTACGTCGCCTGGCTCGATGACCGCAAGTGGGCCTTCGTGCGCCTCGAAGGCCGCAACTTCGGCGACGCCCCGGTGTCGCTGGAATACAAGCTTGAGGTCTGGGATTCCCCGAACTCCGCAGGTGTCATCATTGACGCCGTGCGCGCCGCCAAGATCGCCATGGATCGCGGCATCGGCGGACCGATCCTCTCGGCTTCCTCCTACTTCATGAAGTCCCCTCCGGAGCAGTACAACGACGACATCGCCAAGGAAAAGGTCGAGGCCTTCATCCGCGGCGACATCGAGCGCTAGGCAACAACCACTTCGGCGCCTCGGCAATTCGGCGAAGCCACCACGCAAGTGGTGGCTTCGCCGTTTAACCGCGGTTCGGGAAGTTCGGCTTGAATTCCGGCGAGCGTTGCCGCACCCCGGGACCCTGGAACTATGACAAACCGACGGCCTGCCCGTTTTCATCCACGTCCATGCGCATGGAAGCCGGCACCTTGGGCAGGCCCGGCATGGTCATGATGGCGCCGGTGATCGCCACGATGAACCCGGCGCCGGTCTTCGGGATGAGGTCGCGCACATGCAGCGTGAATCCCTCGGGGGCACCCAGCAGCGTCGGATCGTCGGAGAACGAGTACTGGGTCTTGGCCATGCACACCGGGAGATTGTCCCAGCCGTTTTCGTGGATTTGCTGGAGCATCCGCTTGGCAGCGTCGGAGTACTCGACGCCTGCCCCTCCATAGATTTCACGCACCACGGTCAGGATCTTTTCCTCGATGGGCCGGTCCAACTCATAGAGCGGGGAAAAATTGTTCGGGGCCTCGATGGCCCGCAGCACGGCGGAGGCCAGCTCGCCGGCCCCTGCTCCTCCCTGCCCCCAGACATCCGCCACGGCGCATTCGATGCCGTTGGCGGCGGCCCATTGGGTGACAACCGCGATTTCGTTCTCGGTGTCCATCGTGAACCTGTTGATGCCGATGACCGGCTGGACCCCGAATTTCTTGATGTTCGAGGCATGCCGGACAAGATTGGCCATGCCGCTTCGCACGGCTTCGACGTTCTCTTTCTTCAACGCGTCCTTCGCCACTCCCCCGTGCATCTTCAAGGCGCGAATGGTGGTCACCAGGACCACCGCATCGGGGTCGCAGCCGGCATAGCGGGCCTTGATGTCCATGAATTTCTCGGCGCCCAGGTCCGCCCCGAAACCGGCCTCGGTGACCACGATGTCGGCCAGGGAACGGGCCGTGTTGGTGGCAATTGCCGAGTTGCAGCCGTGGGCGATGTTGGCGAACGGTCCTCCGTGGATGAATGCCGGCGTTCCGGCCATGGTCTGGACCAGATTGGGTTTGATGGCTTCCTTGAGCAGCATTGTCATGGCGCCGGCCGCCTCGAGGTCATCCACGGTGATCGGGGTCCTGTCGTACGTGTACCCGATCGTCATCCGTCCCAAAAGGGTACGCAGGTCATCGAGACCCGTTGCCAGACAGAAGACCGCCATGACCTCCGAGGCGACGGTGATTTCAAAACCCGTTTCGCGCGGAACACCTTCGGTCGGGCCGCCAAGACCGATCACGATGTTGCGCAACGCTCGGTCGTTCATGTCCATGACACGCTTAAACGTGATTCGCCGTGGGTCGATGCCCAATGCGTTGCCTTGGTGCAAATGGTTGTCGATCAGCGCCATCAACAGGTTGTTGGCGCTGGTGATGGCGTGGAAATCCCCGGTGAAATGCATGTTGATCTCATCCATGGGAAGGACCTGCGAATAACCGCCGCCGGTGGCACCACCCTTCATGCCAAAGATCGGTCCCAGTGACGGTTCACGCAGGGCAATCATCGTCTTGGTTCCGGTGGCGGCCAGCGCATCGCCCAAGCCCACCGTAACGGTGGATTTTCCTTCCCCGGCAGGGGTTGGGGATATGCCGCTGACCAAGACCACTTTTCCGGGCTTCGCGCCGCGAACCGTCAAGTGGGCAGGATTGATCTTGGCCTTGTATCGGCCGTAGGATTCAAGCGCTTCCTCCGGAATCCCGGCCGATGCGGCAATCTCGGAAATTGGCTTGAGCACGGCCCGCGAGGCAATCGCTAGATCACTCATGTCGGTTTCTGGCATCGCTGTCATCGCGTGTCCTCTATCTGGATTCCCGGTGGCGGGAGGATTGAGGAAGACCAGCTTTTTGATTTTCCTCGATACCCCTTCAAGCTATCACCGCCGAACCGGAACGTCAGGGGAACCGGGCTACCTAGACCCAAACAGGTCTTGGCCTAGGGTTCCGCTGGAAAGGCAACAACCGATCCGGCAAACCCCAGAACCACGTGGCTGCCACTTGCGTCCTGCGCCTGAAGTGCTCCGGCACTGACACCCTTAGCTTCCTTACCGTCCGCAGAACAGGGGAAGAGTAACGTCCCCCCGGTTCCTTTCTGGGGTTTGGAATATTCAACCCCCTTGGTGCAGAGGAAGCGTTCCTCCACGGCGACATTCCGGATTTCACCGGTCCGGGTGTCAAGCAACGTCGGAGTCGTTTCCTTGGCCAGGAACAAACTTGCACCACCGTCATCGGGTGCATGAGCGACGTCTATGTCGGTGACGACGGGGTAGCTTTTGGTCTTCCAGAGGACCTTCCCGGTACGCGGGTCAAAGCCTTCAAGGTGGAGTTTCCCGTTCTTGAGTTTGCTCTTGGTGCCCTTGGCCTCCTTCAGCGTTCCTGAATCGAATACGCACCTCACCGGGTACGCCTTTCCGTCTTCCAATACCGTGTTCTCCCGACCCATGGGTGGCAGGCAGACGGTGGTGGCCCCCTTGGCCTTCCACAGGGTCTTTCCGGTCTTGGCGTCAAGCCCAATCATCATTTCCTGACGGAAGTCCGAATCGCGGGCAACCACATTTCCCTTGCCGTCCTTGGTCTCCTTGTATTCGCGACCGATCCATGCCGAATAGATCCCGAGTTTCTCCGAGTAATCAACGTTCCATCCTTGCCCGGGGGTGTACGCCGATCCCAGGGCCTTGTCCAACGACAATCCCCACAGTTTTTCGTCGCCCTTGAGCCGCAGGAGATTGCTCTTCTTGCCTTTGTAATGCCCGTAGAGTTCCCCGCCACCGATCGGGAAGATGGAATCCCCCAACTTGTGCTGCGGCGTAAGGGTGCGCTGGGTTCCTCGGTCGAGGTTGACGCGCATTCTCTGCTTGTCGTCGATGTACGGATTGATCGAGAGGTAACACATGTCCTTGCCGTCCGGACACGAGGTCGGACGGGACGTGATCACTTGCTCGGGGCCCTTATAGACGACTTTGCCGGACGTGATGTCCACGGCAACGGGCTTTGTCCAGACGTCGCCGCCCCAGCCGTCACGCGGTTTCGACTTCTGCAGGAAAGCGCCACATCCTTCCCCTTGGCCGTCTTACTCAGGTTTACTCCCATGTTGACACCGCTGGGGACCCACCCCGGATCCACCGTCACGCCCCAGATTTTTTTGCCGGTGGTTTCCTTCAACCCCGCCAGTTCGAGCCCCTTCGCACCTTCGGAGAGCACCACCACCACGCCCTTGGCGACCTGCGGGCGGTCCAGCACCTTCATCTTCACGCTCCATGCGGGATCGACGACCTGGGTTCGGCGTTTGGCCAGTTCCGCCGCCGCGTCGACCTCAGGGGAAATGGGCACCTCGGCGCTTCTTTCCGAAACTGCTCCACCGGCTGATGCCGGTCCTTGGGTGCAAGCACCAAGCATCAGCCCAACACAACACAACCCGACTGCAACGGCATATGTCCGTTTTCCCTTGATCATGCCCCCATCCTAGAAATTTCCATCGCTTGTTTGACGTGCGTTATGGAATCTGTGGATAACTATTTTGGGAGTAGGACCATGGTCGTTGGGCGCGATGGCCCAACGATTCCGTTCCGCCACCGCGCAATGGGAGAATGGAAGGCATGCCCACAACTCCCCCCTTTGCCTTGCTTCTCGATGTCGACGGCCCCATTGCATCGCCGGTAACCCGCGACGTCGCGCCGGAGATCATCTCCCTGCTTCTGGAGCTCGCCGTCTCGGGAATTCCCGTTGTCTTCAACACCGGGCGTTCCGACGAGTTCATCAAGCGCCAGGTGATGGGGCCCATGATCGCGGCGGGGATGCCGGAGAACTTGAAAATCCACGCGATCTGCGAAAAGGGAGCGACGTGGTTTACCTTCGACTCAGCCGGCGCCGGGGTGGTCCACGTGGATCACGAGCTTGCGGTCCCCGGGCACTACGCGGATGAGATCCGCGATCTGGTTGCCGCCGACTTCGAGGAACACATGTTTTTTGACGAGACCAAACGAGCCATGGTCTCCGTGGAGCAACACATCGATGCAGAGAACAGCGACTACCGGCGGGCCCAAGAGCACTTCGATTCGGCAGCCATGGACGCGATGGTCCGCCGGGGCCTGGGCGTTGAACGCCTGAACGTAAGCCAACCGGATGCGAATGAGGACATCTCATATCGGGTGGATCCAACCATCATTTCCACCGACATTGAATCGGTGGAGCTGGGCAAGGACCTCGGTGCCAGACGCACCCTCGAGCTGTTGGCGGCGGATGGAATCGTCCCCGCAGCGTGGTTCACGGTCGGTGATTCCCGCACCGACTACGCCATGGCCGATTGGCTGGCGGAACACGGCCACCAAGTCAGCCACGTCGATGTGCGCCCGGGCGACGGCATTCCGGCCGGGAAGCCCTACCCTGTGCTCACCGCGAAGGACCTGGGGCTGGGCCAGGATGTCATCCACGACCACGCCGGACTGGCGTTCCTCCGCCATTGGCGTGCCCAGGTCCGCTGAGTCTCCGCCTGCGCTCCGCGATTAGTGATCGAGGAGTCGACTTAAGCGGCAAAGCCCGCCGGTGAAGCCGGCGGGCTTTGCACTGTGGGTTTCGATCTTGTTCATGGGTCCTGCTCCTGAGTGGGTGAGTGACTCGAATTCCGGATTTGGCGTCGTGGATGCCCGATCCTAATTCACTCACCGCACACGGAAGACCATGTCCATCGGAAGGTGATGACGTAGTTCGCGATCCCGAACTTCGGGGTAGAACTGCGTCTGAAGCCAAGTCTTGTTCTTTGGCTTGCGTTCTTTTGCACTCATGGTGTTTGCCTCCCTTCAACGGTGTTGGAGGAGCGGAAGGTGGCCTGTTCAGCGGGCCGCGTGGTGCGGGCATGCAGCGCTTCCGGCCCGGTGAAGATCAATTCAGCGGAGCGAGCAGCCTGGGTGGAGATCGATGCGATCTGGGTAGACATGATGAAAGTTCCTCAAGGATTTGGTCGATTAATGACTCATCAGCCTCGGGAACTTTGAAAAGCTAGGGAAGTACTAGCAGGGCGCCGTTCCGGAGGCGGGGGAAGTAGCTCGCGCGGTAAAGCCGCCGAAGCCATGACGGGGCACATAGAAGCCGCCGAGATTCATTGAAATAATCATCATTCCCACCTCCTTTTCTGGAAGAACATGCCAGAAGATTCTGGCGCCAATATTGTCTGGTGGATCTCGATGTCTCATTGAGACTTCTCAATCACAGGTTCCACGATACACACTGCCGTTGGGTTACGCCACTCATTTTGCGAAAACTTTAAAAAGAGAAATCTTGTCTCGGCGTGTTGTGCGCAACACGCCGAGACAAGATTTTCCTTATGACTGCTTGGACTACAGCTCGGTCGACTCCGGCTGCAGCTCCCACCACTGGCGAAGCTCGGCGATCGCTTCGTCTTCGTGGACGGGGCCATTGTCCAAGCGGCGTTCCAGCAGGAAGTTGTAGGCGCGTCCCACCACGGGGCCGGGCTTGATCTGAAGGATCTCCATAATCTGCTGCCCGTTGAGGTCCGGCCGCACGGCCGCCATTTCCTCTTTCCCGCTGATCTCTACAATGCGTGCCTCAAGGTCGTCATAGGCGAACGAGAGCCGGTCTGCCTTCTTGCGATTGCGCGTGGTGACATCCGACCGCGTCAACCGATGCAGCCGCTGCAGCAAATCGCCTGCATCATGCACGTAACGGCGCACCGCCGAGTCGCTCCACCCGGCATCCCCGTAACCGTAGAAACGCATGTGCAGCTCCACCAGGCGGGCAACCGCCGTGGTGGTGTCGTTATCGAAACGCAGGGCTCGCATGCGGGCCTTGACCTGCTTGGCGCCGACAACGTCATGGTGGCGGAAGCTGACGGCCCCGTTGGGTTCGAACTTGCGCGTCGCCGGCTTGCCGATGTCGTGCATCAACGCAGCAAAACGCAAGACAAAGTCGGGTCCCGGCACCGGTCCGTCGGCATCGCTTTCCAGCTGCATTGCCTGCTCCAGCACCGTCAAGGAGTGCTGGTAGACGTCCTTGTGCCGGTGGTGCTCATCGAGTTCCAGGCGCAGGGCGGACACCTCCGGGAGCACCAGGTCGGCCAGGCCACTGTCCACCAGCAGGTCGATGCCGGCGCGCGGATCAATGCCATTGATCAGCTTCACCAGCTCGTCGCGCACGCGCTCGGCGGAGATGATGGTGATCCGATCGGCCATTTCCGTCATGGCAACCCGCACGTCCTCGGCCACCCCGATCCCGAGTTGGGAGGCGAAGCGTGCGGCGCGCATCATCCGCAGGGGGTCATCCGAGAAGGACATGGAGGGCGCACCGGGGGTGCGCACCTCGCCCTCGGACAGGTCCCTGGCGCCGTTGTAGGGGTCCACCAGTTCCAGGCTCGGAAGGCGCAAGGCCATCGCGTTCATGGTGAAGTCGCGTCGGTAGAGATCGTCTTCCAGCTTGTCGCCGAAGGCCACGATGGGCTTGCGGGAGGAAGGATCGTACGCATCGGCCCGGTAGGTCGTCACCTCGATGGTGTGCTCGCCCTTGCGCAAGGCAATGGTGCCGAAGTCACGTCCCACTTCCCAGGTGGCATCGGCCCATCCGGCCACCACCGCAAGGGTTTCGTCGGGCGAGGCGCTGGTGGTGAAGTCAAGGTCCGGGGACACACGCCCCAGGAAAAGATCACGCACCGGGCCGCCCACCAGGGAGAGTTCAAAGCCGGAATCGACAAACCGCTGCCCCAGCTCAAAGATGACGGGGGGCAAAATATCGGTGAGGACCTGAGGGGACGGTAGCTGCTGCATAGTTCTTTAAGGGTGCCAGACTTTCTGGGTAGTGCCATGTTCCCTGTCGCCACAATTCGGAGTTAGCTTCCACACGCCGGATGGCCACAGCCTCGAAAGGAAGAATGGATATCACGCGCCGAGCGGGCGGGGCAAGCCACGATGCGACGCAAAACCGATAGAGTGGTTGCCATGGCTCATCCAGTTCCCAGCGCCCCGAAGCGCACGCCGTTGACTGCGTCAATGGCGCATGCGCAGGCGCAGGTGAGCACCGGCCACCACCCGTTGCCCACCGTGGAGGAAATTTCGGCCGGCGGCGTCGTCATCGACACGTCGCTACCCAGCCTGCCGGTGGCCATTATCGCCAGGTACAACCGCGGCGGACGGCTCGAATGGTGCCTGCCCAAGGGCCACCCCGAAGGTGCGGAAACCAACGAAGAGGCAGCCGTCCGCGAGATCGAGGAAGAAACCGGAATCGCCGGCGACATCCTGGTCCCGCTGGGCTCGGTCGATTACTGGTTCACCGTCACCAACTACCGCGTCCACAAGACCGTGCACCACTTCCTGTTGCGTGCCACGGGCGGCGAGCTGACCATCGAAAACGACCCGGACCACGAAGCCGTGGACGTGGCGTGGGTCCCGCTGCTTGATCTCGGCAAACGCCTGTCCTTCCCCAATGAGCGGCGCATCGCCGATCTTGCGCGCGAAGTACTCCCCAACTATGTCCCAGGTATCTAAACACCCAGCGCGCCCCAGCACGCCGCCCAAGACCCCGCACACCCCGGCCCAGCAACAATCACGGAGCCACTCCAAGGCCTATGCGCTGATGGCGTCCGGAACAATGGTCTCCCGCGTGCTCGGATTCATCCGCACCGCGCTGCTGGCCGTCGCCATCGGCTCGAGCACCACGATGGCCGACATCTTCGAGAAGGCGAACGTCATTCCGACGATCATCTTCATGCTGCTGGCCGGCGGCATCTTCAACGTGGTGCTGGTCCCCCAGCTCATCAAGGCGTCGAAGGCCTCCGACCGCGGCTCTGCGTACACCTCCAAGCTGGTGACCCTCACCATTGTGGTGATGGGCCTGGCCACGGCGCTTCTCACCCTGTTGGCCGGTCCGCTGATCCATGCGCTGACCCTGAACTGGACTGCGCCCATGATCGCCATGGGAACCACCTTTGCCTATTGGTGCCTGCCACAGATCTTCTTCTACGGCGTCTATGCGGTCATCGGCCAGGTGCTCAACGCCCACAGCCGCTTTGGCGCCTACATGTGGGCACCGGTGGCCAACAACCTGGTGCAGATCTGCACCATCGGATCCTTCATCATCCTCTTTGGCTCCTACTCCGGCGGCGGCGACCAACTGGCCACCTGGACCTCGGACCAGACCGTCCTGCTGGCGGGAGGCGCCACCCTGGGCATTGCGGTCCAGGCCCTGGCCCTGTTCTGGCCGCTGCGCAAGGTGGGACTGAACCTGCGCCCCGACTTCTCCTGGCGCGGCATGGGCCTGCGCCACGTGGGCAAGCTGGCGGCCTGGACGCTGGGGTCGATGATGGTGGGCAACATCGCCTCGCTGGTCAATTCAAAGTTCGTTTCGGCCGCGGCCCCGGCGCGTCTGTTGCTGCCTGACGGCGGCGCCACCGTTCCCGGCGAATATGCGTTGAATACCTCCCAGCTGATCACTGTGCTGCCGCATTCCATCTTTGCCCTCACCCTGGCCACGATGCTCTTCAACGAGTTCACCAAGGCCTTCCACGAGAAGCGGCGCGGGGACATTGCGCCACTGCTTTCCCGCGGCCTGCGCACCACCGCGGTACCCATCGTCTTTGCCACGGTGGCCTTCATTGTGCTCGCCGGGCCACTGGGCCGGCTGTTTGCCGGCAGCTCGTCGACGGCCATGGAGCAGGGTGCCGCCATCGGGCAATTGCTGCTGCTCACGACGCTCGGGTTGCCGTTCAAGTCCATCCACTTCTTCATGATCCGCGTCTTCTTTGCCGAGGAGGACACCAAGACCCCCATGCTGATCCAGACGGTCATCGCCGGCCTGTGCGTCGTGCTGGCCTTCGCGGCGGTGCAGGTCTTGCCGGCAACGGAAATTGCCCGAGCCGTGGCGTTGATCTACGGGGCCACCAATGTGCTCTCCGCGGTGATCGCGCACTTCCTGGTCGTCCGCCGCTACGGCGACTATGGGACCGCCAGGGTCCTGGACACGTATGTCCGGATCGGCGTGATGGCTGCCCTCTCCGGTGTTGTGGGGGCCGGGGTGCTGTGGCTGCTGGGCGGCTACGACTGGGGATTTGCATGGAGTTCAATCGGTGCGGCGGTCATCTCGATTGCCGTCGTCGGCTCCGTCATGGCCGTGGCGTACATCATCTTGCTCCGACTGAGCCGCTCGGAAGAGCTGGATGACTTCCTGGGCCCGCTGGCCCGTCGGATCCCTGCATTGCGGCGGTAAATCGGGTCCCGGGAGTTTGCGAGGCGCCCGGCGCGCACCCGACATCGCCCCTGGACTTCGCGAAATCCTCGGCCCATCCCGGTAACATGGAACGGGGCACCCATGAGGGTGCCGGCAACGCAAAGTAATCCCGGGAGGGAATCGTGTCGCAGCCCATCGACGCCGGCGCCATGCTTGGCGGCCGCTATCAGGTCACCGAATCGGTCTTGACCTCATCGGACGGAGACCAGGTCCTCAGTGGCATCGATCAGGTGCTCAACCGACCTGTAAGCATCCTCGTCGGTTCGACGACCAATGCCTCGCAGCTGGCCACGAGTGCGCGCGAAATTGCCACCGGCGAACGCTACGCCGCGGTACAGGTCCTGGACCTGGGAATTTCCGAAGGCAACACCTATCTGGTGACCAACATTGCGGAGCCCGCAGACCTTCTGGACCTGGTGGTCCAGGCCGATGCCCCCTTCGTCGAGCCGTTCTACACCGACACCCTGGGCACCGAGATCTTTGGTGTTACCCGTTCCACCGAACCGGCCAGCTACGAAGACGACGCCGAATACTATGAGGACCAGCGCGCCCAGGAAAAGCAGCGTCCGGCCATGCTCGACAGGCTTCCGGAGATCAGCCTCAACGAGAAACTGAACAGCTTCAAGGGCCGTTTCGCCCGCGGCAAGCAGGCCCCGCCGTCCGTCCCTCCCGTCCTGCCTGTGGCTTCGGTGGGTTCGAGCACGGAGCAGGCTCCGGCGGTTTCGGCGAGCTCGCCCTCCGCACCTGCCCCGGTTGCGCCCGCCCCGGTAGCGGTCTCCCCGGCTCCCGCACCACGCGAAACCCCTGCCGCCACCCAGGCAACCCCCACCACCCCTCCGGCGCCCCCGGCCCCGCCCGCCCTCAGGCCCGCCCCCAAGGTCACCCGGATGGAGCCTTCGGACCACACCGACGAGCCCGCCGTGACATCGGCTGCTGCCCTTGCTGCAGCGCAGAAGTCCCGTGGCATCACCGTCGACGAATCGGGCCAGCGCGTCGCAACCAGTTTCCCGGCAGCGGCCCAGTCCTATTCGGCACCGCCGCAGGACGACTACGAGGACACGGAAGCAGGCGAGGGCGGAAAGAAGACCACGCGCCTGCTCGTGGGTGCGCTGCTGTGTGCAGTCCTTGTCCTTGCCGTCGTCTTCGCCTTCAACGCCTTGGGTGGCCGCACACCGGCCCCCGTGGCCAGCAACTCCCCCACGCAGAGTGCGGCCGAGTCCGGCAGCGCGCAGGCCTCGCAGTCGCCGACCGCTCCCGCTGTGAAGCCGGTGGTCGCCGATCTCTCGCGTATGGTCCCGGGCGCCCAGGACCTCAACGCTGATACGGACAGCACGCTGTCCAAGGCCATTGACGGCAACCCGGCAAGCCTCTACAAGTCCTACTCCTACACCTCGCCCCAGTTCGGCGGATTGGCCGCGAACATGGTGTTCATCGCCGAGCTGGAAGAGGTTTCCGACGTCTCGGAGATCCAGCTTGAGGGCCTGAACGGAACCGGCGGATCGTTCGAGCTCCGGGTCGGCAAGACGGATGACCTTTCCGATGCCAAGCTGGTTTCCAGCGGCTCCTTCACCGGACCGACTGTCACCGTCCCGGTCAGCGGCGAGGAAGGTGCGGCTGCGAAGGGACAATACGTGTTCCTGAACGTCACCGAACTGCCCCGCCGGGCCTCGGGCGCCAACGCCTCCCGCCCCTACGGCCTGCAAATCGGCGAGTTCCGCGTCTCCTAGCCCACCCGGCCGGGAATACGAACACGGCATTGGCTGTTATGCCGCATAGTCCCCTCTTACCCGCGGCGTGTTTGAAACTAGACCGCATTCACGAAAGGTTCACCCACCCGTGGCCACAGAAGCACAAGACGCCATCCGCAACGTCATCATCATCGGTTCCGGCCCCGCCGGCTACACCGCGGCCGTCTACACGGCACGGGCGAACCTGCAGCCCCTGGTCATCGCCGGCTCGGTGACCGCCGGCGGCGAGCTCATGAACACCACCGACGTGGAAAACTTCCCCGGCTTCCCCGAGGGCATCATGGGCCCGGACCTCATGGACAACATGCAGAAGCAGGCCGAACGCTTCGGCGCCGAGATCCTCTTTGACGACGTCACCGCCGTCGAGCTCACCGGCGACATCAAGGTTGTCACCCTGGGCGACGGCACCGTGTACCGCGCCCACGCAGTGATCCTGTCCACCGGCTCGGCCTACCGCGAGATCGGACTGCCGGACGAGAAGCGCCTGTCCGGACACGGCGTCTCCTGGTGCGCAACCTGCGACGGCTTCTTCTTCCGCGACCAGGAAATCGCCGTCATCGGCGGCGGCGACTCCGCCATGGAGGAAGCCCTCTTCCTGACCAAGTTCGCCGCCAAGGTCACCGTGGTCCACCGCCGCGACACCCTGCGCGCCTCCAAGATCATGGCCGACCGCGCCCTGGCCCACCCGAAGATCGAGTTCATCTGGGACTCCGAGGTCGTCGGCATCACCGGCGAGCAGAAGGTCACCGGCATGACCCTGCGCAACCTCAAGACCGACGCCCAGCAGGAAGTCGCCGTCACCGGCATGTTCGTGGCCATCGGCAACGACCCGCGCACCGACCTGATCAAGGACGTCCTGGAACTGACCGCCGAGGGCACCATCGCCGTCGAGGGTCGCACCTCGAAGACCAGCCTCCCCGGCGTCTTCGCCGCGGGAGACGTCATCGATTCCTCCTACCGCCAGGCCATCACTGCCGCCGGCTCGGGCTGCGCCGCCGCCCTCGATGTCGAGCACTACCTGGCCGACGTCCAGGCCGCCGCGGCCGCGGAAGCCGTCTCGGTCTCCAACTAATCCCCCCTTCCCAATCGCTGGGAAGAAATCCTTAACGAAAGGTGCAGGCCATGAGCCAGACCAAAGACGTCACCGACGCAACGTTCCAGGCCGAAGTCCTCGAGGCCGCCAAGCCCGTCATCGTCGACTTCTGGGCCGAGTGGTGCGGTCCCTGCCGCCAGCTGACCCCGATCCTCGAGCAGATCGCCGCCGAGCACGCCGAGAAGATCGACGTGGTCAAGATCAACGTCGACGACAACCCGGCCATCGCCGCCAAGTACGGCATCACCAGCATCCCGGCCGTCTACGTCTTCCAGGGCGGCGAGCACGTCGCCACCTCCATCGGCGCAAAGCCGAAGCCGGTCCTGGAAAAGGAATTCGCCGCGTACCTCTAACACGCGACCAGGTTCCACCAGCTCGGTGCATCCGTCCTTCGGGACGGATGCACCGAGCTTTTTAAGCCCTACCCGGGGCCCACGCTCCAACGGAGCGGTGTAGGACGTCTTCTGGCTGAATCCATCGAAACAACCAACGGTAATTGTTTGTTTACCAAGAGTCTGTTATAGATTCGAGCCCCCGCGCTGCTGAGTCCCCCATTTTGGCTTCAGGCACCTCCCGAAAGCAGGAACTGATCCCTCGGGGGTTTTCCCAACTCGCTGCCGCGCCGTACGGTTGCTCCACAACTACTCGAGTGGGGTCCCGGATCAGTGGTAATTCCATCGTGTGCTCCCGCTGCTGGGACCCGGCCGACTCCTGACCAGCCCGAAAAGCATGCGTCCAGACCCGGGTGTTGTTTTCGGATTCCGGCCACCATTCTTATTCCACTGGTAGGCGGTTGCTTCCCCCGGTTCTTTGTCGCTCCGCTGGGCTGACCCGTTTGATCGGACATTGAACCGGCCAGGTGCTCGTCCCCGACAATGTCGGCGCAGATATGGCACGCCCCCACCTCTCCTCGAGTTTGGGCAAAGTGGCGAATGGCAACGGGCTCGGACAGGCCCTTCAGGATCACCTGCGTCCGCAATTGGCTTCTTGGTCTGGGAGCGGCTTGAAGCCGGCAATCTTCACGTGACAGGGTTTGGTGTGCGGCAGCTCGTCGTCCTTTGACGGAGCTTCTCAGCATCGACGTGCCTGCCAAATGAGGCCAAGGTTCAGGCAGTGATCAGGACCAGTTGGCCAATGTCGTTCGTTTTTGAATGACGATGAGTCCTTGGGAGCAGGTTGCGCCCGACGCCGTCTTCGATCAATCCTCCGCCTTGACTCACTGTTAGTGCTCGAGAAACGAAGTGCATGCCTCATCTACTTTTGCTCGCGAAACCTCTGGCAGCCAAAGGCGGGCGGCACGGTGAGCTGGGGTGATGAAACAGGGGCTGCCAATGGAAACCCGGCAAGAACTGGTTGGCGGGTTCGCCGCCCAGAACGCGAAGGGAACCAAGGTCCAGAAGGGCGTGATGCTGGACGGCCTGTGCGAGTTGAGCGGTTGGTCCCGGGCCAAGGCCCGCCGGCATCTGGCCGCCGAGGTACGAAAGCCGGCACGGGACATCCGGTGTGACTGGCGTGGCGCCGGCCGCGCGGATCCGGTCCGGCGGCCATCACGCTACTGGGGCCATTCTGGACGCACTGCGGGGAACCCTGAGGGAAAGAGTCCGTGGCCACCCTGGCCGAGGAGCTCGAGCGGCTGGAGCGCTTCGACGAACTTGGGCCCTGGCCTCCTGCTCACCGACGAAGTCCGGGACGAGCTGTTGTCCATGTCCGCTGGGACCGTCGACCGGTACCTGAAGCCCTTGCGTGCGGCCCGGTATCCATCGGCGTTGTCCGCCACCAAGCCCGGGGCGATGCTGTGTTCGAAGATCCCGGCGCGGTGGTCGGGCACGTCCATGGAGCGTGAACGTGGGTTCTACGAGATCGACACCGTCGCCCACTGCGAGAACAACCGAGCGCACCGCAATGTCGTGGCCGGGATCGACATGCTGGCCGCCGCACTGCGACAAGGAGGTGAGAGCCGCATGCACTTTCGCCGTCAGGAGGTTTGGCGGTCCGGCGTTGGGCGTTCACGGCTCCAACCGACCGATACCTTCTCCGTGCTGGACCTGTTGTCGGCGGTTCCTCTGCACGGGGTTCCCGAGGCGGTTCCGCGCGTGTTGGCGCGAGGAGTTCGTCCGGCCGAGGGCTCGCATCAAATGGTGTCTGCGGTGCGCGTGCTTTGGCCCTGAGCCGGCCGGCGTAAGTCACCGGGCAGGAATCCAGCTCGTGGCTGGGGATGTCGCCGGTGGATTCGCAGGTCTCGCGGACCGGTTGTCCATGACCCATGGACTCCACGCTCTTCGCCATTTGCCCGGTGCACACGACCGGCGATGGGAGCTCCCACATCGGACAATATGGCGGCAGCCTTCTCGATTCTGCTGTCAATCACAAGTGGCCAACTGGGCCCAACACAGGGGGCGGATCACTATGCATACGTGGCGCGCTGGGCGAGCATATCGCTTCCCCAGGCATGTCCATTTAGATTGAATCAGCGGCAGGTTCGACTCGTGGCCGGCTCGTTTTCGCCGCATGTCTTTTGAATGCTGTCAGGCGCACCCGTGAGCAGTTACCGACGTGGAGTGCGTCGTAAATGACGATCGTCCAGAGGTCCATTTCATCAAACCCTCAAGACGCCCACATCCGATCCTGCATCGAACCCCTACATGTTCCGGGCGCGCTGAGCCCCACCTGCCCAGCCGTGAAACACCGATTCGCCGTGAAGTCAGCTACTCAAAGGATTGTCCATCGGTGTACCCGACCGCGCCAGAATGTCCTAGCAATACGATTCGGTGACCAAGGGCGCCAGGCGCCCTGCATGCGTCGACGCAACCTCAAGTAACGCGCGGGAGTCACGCACGCTCCGGCTGTCGATTCCCCCGTCCTCGCAGCGGCGGCGATCGTCTCCTGACGACGCTTGGCTGATTCACCGCTTCATCATGAACTACAGGACGAGCGTATCGGCAGCAAACGTCACTGTTTCACGTGAAACATCCACGGACGAGGTTTTGGCAGTCGAGGCTCTCGGATCTCTGCCGTCCGCCGTGTCTCCGCGGTGTTTCACGTGAAACACCGGTCGTCTCGGGCGGCTCAGGGCCGTCCACCCCAGACGCCTTTGATGCCATGTTTCACGTGAAACCTTGCGGTTCAAGATTGCGGTGTCCTGCCCTCGGTGTCTGCACTACCGCGGCAAGTCTCAGTGCCTCTGCCCCAGACCGTGCCAGTTGGCCGGGCGGGGTTGATGGGTTGACGCCCTCCGTGTCCCTGCCTCAGATCGATCCACCGTTGATTCCGCGATGGGCCCTTAAGGCTCATAGAATCAACGGATGGCAATGGCTCTCGTGGAACTTGGCTCCTCACCGACTGCTTCGGATTCGTCTCTTGGCGCTCATCGGGCAGACTTGGGGAGACGTGAATTCCTGTCTGTCGAAGAGGTGCACGATGTCCACATCATCGCCTTGAATGTCCCGGGGTATACCCAAGCCCCCCCATCGATAACAAGCAACGCTTCGAAGCTTCCCCAGCACCGTGGGAATCGTATGCAGCCATTGAACCTCCCCCACCAGCGGTTGGCAGCTCTGGACTTGATCACCGGCGAGAACGTACGTGTTGGTTTATCGCTCCCGGCAGGGGTTGTCCCCCCAAAGCTAGTTCCGATGATCGACGGGGTGCTGCCGCCAAGGATCGAAAGGCTCCAGGGACAGCGTGTGTGTGATCGACTATCTGTAGGCCATTTGAGCCAAGAAATCCAGCCAAGTTGGTGGCCGGTTTCCAGCCAAATGAGCGATAAGAATCAGGCCAGTGAATTCCTCCCGGAAACCGTCATTCCGGG
>NZ_JBKKAP010000141.1:0-114254 GCF_046714615.1 Paeniglutamicibacter sp. | reverse complement strand
GACAATGGAGATAGAAGTATCACTCAACCTGCCGGCTTCTGGTTATGCCGAACTTCGCCCGCCACACCCCAGCAGTGGCAGTCATCCAGCCCCCGCTATCGGAATAACCACGACATCGGCATAACCGGTGTTATTCCGAATTCGGAATAACACCGGACAGTTCACCGGGCCTACCGGGTCTGCCGGAACATGATCCTTGTGCACGGGCGTCACCCGTAGAGCGGTGAAAAGTTGGCAACCTGGCAATTAGTTGAAGATTACTCTAATAAATCCATGAATTAGACCTATCCATCCTGTGTGTCGGCTGGTAAGGTCGCAGGCGTCCGAACACTTGCGAACCCCTTCAATTCGAAAAGTTGAGGAACTTCGATGAAACACATGAAACGCAGCCTCGCGGCTGCCGCCGCGGTCGTGCTGGCGTCACTGACCTTTGCCGCCCCTGCCCAGGCATACGAAAACTACTCGATGGACAATTCGTGGGCCAAGAGCAGTGGCAAGGTGTGGAAAGACGACAGCGACCACATGGGTTACAACCTATACCTGACGGATGACGCCAGGGACGGCCACTGCGTGTACTACCAGGTGCAAGGTGTACGCAACGACATGATCGATACCGCGTGGGGGCGGTTTACCGTAAATGTTTGTGGCTACGGCAACCGCTATCATTTCTCCGATTCGTCCAGGAGGGTCATCCCCACCTGGGCTCCGGGAGCCGATGGTTTCCGGATTCGCGCCTGCAAGGACGTGAACAATGCCCCTGATCCCTGCGCCACGGCATCGTACGTGGGCACGCGAGGCCAATGGACCAAGGGCTAGGTCCCGGCCGCAGCGGGACCTTGTTCCGCTGACGAAATCTGCCCGCAACAGCAGGAAGCCGAGCCGCCGAAAAGCGTCTCGGCTTCCTGCTCTTATGTCCAGCATGGGTGTTAGCTTGGAGGCGAAAGCCATTTTACAGAGAAATGGGTTTAACTTCTGGAACTCAAGTGCACTGAAATGTGCCGGTCAGGATCCATGGCACCCTTATCGCTACGGGACCGTGGAAGACCTCGAACAACGCCCGGTCAAATTTCCGCTTTCGCGGGATTTTGAGGGTTTGACGCTTGCGATCCAAGCCTCGGCGAAGCAGCCTTCGGCTGGCAGACCTCGGGCGATGTCGCTCCTCGGTGGCCGCGGTCAGCTGATCCGCTCGGCCAGGGCCACAATGATTCCCTCCGGGCCGCGCACGTAGGCCATTCGCCAGACACCCTCATACTGGCCGATGCCACCGACCAGCCCGTACCCCTCCGCGGCCAGCCGATCGACCTGCGCCTGGAGATCATCGACTTCGAAAGACAAACTGCGCAGCCCGAGCTCGTTGGCCATGGCTGCAGGCGATCCTCTCTCGGGGTCGGGCCGAACGAAGCTGGAAAGCTCCACTCCCGTACCTCCGTCAGGCGTTCGCAACATAACGATCTCTGTACGGGAATCGGGGATCGCCGTGACCGTGTCGATGAACTCGCCCTCCACGAACGCCCGGCCCTCGATCTCGAGACCCAGTCCGACGAAGAACGCCGTCACCTGGTCGATGTCCTGAACGGTGACACCGACGTGGTCGAACCGAATGATTCGCGACATAGGAACATCCTCCAAAAATTCGTTCTAAACGGCACAAGACGGAGCCTACGGCGAATTCAGAACAAGAGGAAGACTCTGCCGCAGAGCGCAGAGTTACGCAGTATGCACCATCGTCATTTGACATGACCGTTAGGGTTTCGACTTCGGAACCAGCATGGATCGAAATCCCGGCTCCGCCACGCCATGGGTCTGCCGTCCGCACAGCGTCACTCTGTCTGGGCTCCAGGTTTCTTCCTGCCGAAGTTTGGGAGAATCTCCGTCATTTCGCGCGCAGCACGAAGAAAATAAAGCTTAAGAACGATTCCCGATCTTTGAATTGTGGCGGGATGATTTCCGAAGGTGCATCGGTAGAGTACGGTGGTTCGCTGACCACTTCGATCTGGAATCCGGCTTTGTTAAACGCATCCGTCATAGCGTGCAATGGGCGGTGCCAATACGTCAGGGTAGCTGGTTGGCCATTGAAGGTGTGATCATCCGAGTACTTCGCGGGCTTGAAGTAGTCTGTGCCGGGGTGAGTCCATGGGTAGAGGATCGGGTGGTTTACCGACATGATGACTCTGCCGCCAGGACGCAGGATGCGCCGCATCTCTTCCAGCGGGCCCACCCAGTCTTCCAAATAGTGGAAGACCAACGATGCTGCTACATCGTCGAACGTGTCATCGGCGAATGGAAGCGGCCCTCCGAGGTCGGCTACGAGCAGCTCTGCCTCCACGCCCAGTCTTTCCCGGGCCAAGCCGATCATCGCTTCGCTGGAGTCAAATCCGGTCACGACGGCGCCGCGATCACCGAGCGCCTTGGATAGAGGCCCGGAACCGCAACCAGCGTCAAGAATCCGACGACTTCGGACATCTCCTGCGAGCTCCAACATCGCCGGGCGTTCGTAGAATCCATTAAGCAGGCTGGTTTCGTTTTCAATCGCGTACGCCTCGGCAAAAGTGTCGTAATTGGTTTCCTGCGGCATATTCATTTTCCTCCGGATATCAGAACTGGAACACGCATTTACAACGAGACTAACAGTCGAAGCTCGTTCCGACCGGCAAGAATTCGCGCTCCCGGGCGGGAGTTTTCCTCCCGGATGGTTACGCCCAAGGCAGGGCCTCTGCGAATGAAATCTGCCTGTCGGTAGCAAATATTTCGATTGCGGTTATGGTTCAAGGAGACTCATACAGCGAGGGAGCATGAACCATGCCTGCCGAACATTTCTGCCACAGCTGCGGTCGTGACGTCGGTGACCACGATCGACACATCCGCTTCACCCTTCCAGACCTTGTCCTCGAAAGCACTGAACAGCACCACGCGCCGGGTGCATGGCTCAGCCATGAGGAACCGAATAGGTCGGTCATGATGCAAATCCCGCGGCTCGGCTCTTTTGTTAGGGCACTTCTGCCGGTATCCCTCAGCCACGGACACACGCTCACGTTTGGGGTGTGGGTGGCAATCAGCACCTCCGAACTTCATCGAACACTTTCGGCATGGTGGGCACCGGAGTATGCAGACCTGCGCCTGACGGGATACATCGCGAATACCGTCATGCCCTGGAGCCTGCTGGGGGCACCGGTCGCCTTGGAAGTGACGAACATTGATCACACGCCATATTGCGTGAGCAGCCCCAACCAATGTCTCTCCGACGTCCTGCAACAGCAATGGCCGCACGAAATCCTTGAAGGCCTTCCCTCATAGAATTCAAGCACCGACCTTGACCTCTGGAAGGAACCACGATGAGCAATTCTTCGCCCCTCGTCTCGACTCATCAAGATCCGGTTTGGAGGGGACGGTCCAATTTCATATTCGGTGCCAACTTGGCCGAGGAAAATAGGTGGGAGCAGCTCTGGGGTCGACAGGTGGGCGATTTGCAGTTCGAGATCTGCTGCATCCCATTTTTCGTCTACGGCATGGCACTGGGCGACGTGGTTGAAACGGACGATGACTTCATGTTCATCGGCGTCCTCGAGGCCTCCAAGCGCGCCGTGTTCCGCGTCTGGTTCGGAGGGTCCTCGTATCCGAAGGACGAAATCGAAACGAGGGTTCGCGAGCTCGGCGGGCTCGTCGAATGGTCTTCAAAAAACCTTATGGCCGTCGACGCGGTCGAAGGAGAAACCGCGGAGAATGTCTTTGCCTATCTCGCGGCCCACCATGCCCAGGACCATTTGGCGGTCGAGACCGGTCGGTGGAATAGCAGATAGCACGTGCGGTTCATCCAGACGCATGTACCGGGACCAGGCATTCACGACGTCAAGTGGCGGCCCTCCTCCGACGCCATGGCACGGACTACTGGTAGGAGACGAACCATGGCTTCGGGTCGACGTCGAAGGTCTGCTCCGGTGTGAACGTCGGGGAATCCTCGTCGATGAAGTTCTTCCACGCCATCCGGATCCCGTCGGGCAGGTCGCGGCGCAGGTTATTCCACGTCGCCATCTTCATCCCCGGTGTGCCGTGGCCGTCGGCATGCACGAGCATCGCCAGCTCGGGGTGCGAGGTGTCCAGTTCCGAGCGGTTGCGGATCATGCTCTGCGTGAACTGGTGCAGGATGACGACCTTCTGCGGGAGGCGGTGTTTGCGCGTCAGCTCAGCCAACCACGCGTTGGCGCGGTTGAGCTCAGCGGCATCCACGGAACCGATCTGGGCCATGTGCCGCTGGCCGGGCTTGAGTCTCCACTCGGGGTCATAGGCGATGCCGACGTTGGGGTAGGACAGCAACTGTTCGTAGTGCTTGGCCTGGGTCAGGAAGTCGTTGAGGCCCGGTTGCAGGTCAAGCACCACGTACACTCCTGCCTTCCGGGCAGCCTCCACCCAGCGCTCGAGTTTCTCCACCGGAACGTAGCTGGAGTACTTCCCATCCTTGCCGGCGGACGCCGAGGCGACTGTCGCGATGATCTCGAAGGCCGGCTGGACCTTTTCCTTGCTATGGGGCTGGTACTCCGCAGCGTACTTCTTGGCACGCTTGATGGCCGCGTCGACGTCCTGTTCGCCCAGCAAGCCCAGTGAAGATGTTCCGGGCGTCCCGTACAACGCCACCATGCGCCGATCGGGGAACACGAGCTGCCCGCCGCCTGGAAGCGGCTTTCCCCCGGCGGCCGTTTCCGCCAGCGCCGTGAAATCCGTGGCGTTGCCAAAGCCATTGCCGATCGCGTACAGCTCCGAGCCGGCGTGATTCTGGAAGAACTTCTGGTTCTTCGCGGCCCGCGGGTCAGGCGTATCCATGGTGTGGACGACCGCCCCGGCGGCCTGGGCCGTGGCAAGTGCGGGACCTATCGCTTCCGCCTCTTTCTCCCCCGCGCGCACGACGACGGCGAAGCCCGCCTCCGGAGTGCTTTGGGCCGGGTCGATGTCGGGCAAGTCGGCATTGGGTGTTGACCCGTTGACGACCTCCAGGCCCCCTGCCAGCGAACCGGGCAGGGACCCGTAGGCAATGAGGGTATGCGCCCCCAAACGCCCCAGCTCGACAGCAAAGGCTTCCTGCTCCGAAGCATCCTCGGGCGCCACGAGCAGCGGAAGCCCGCGTTCCCGTGCCTGCCCGATGGCAGATTTCAGCTCTCCGCCGTTTCCCAGTACGACAACGGCCGGTGCCTTTTCGAAGAACGCCCGGCTGGATTCCAGCGCCATGGCCTCGGTGCCGCCACCAATCCGGCCAATGCCCGACTCGGGTTCGGCCAGCACCACGCGGTTCTGGCTTTCCTGCGATTGGGCATGGGAATTACTGTTGCCGCCTGCCGGATCGGCCGCGGTGCACCCGGCGACGACCAAGATGAGTGCCAGCCCGGAAGCGGCAGCCGCGAGGCGTCCCTTTACCCGATTTGTCATGTCTTTCGTACCTCGTCGACCATCAGCCAAAGAATTTCACCAGCATGGTTTTATCGTTTCTACCTTTGCACAAAGCGCCGCGGAACCACTTGAACGGTCGCTGGCGCTGCGACCACCAAAATAGAATGATCACAATGACTGACCCTAACAACAACTTGCGGTTAGTAGCCACCCGCGCCGGCACCGTCAGTGCAACGGCCACCAAAGACCTCGCCTGCAAATCACCATGCAATCGCCCCAGGGCTTCCTTTCATCCTGCATGCCGTCGACGTGGGTCGGTGCGGCCGACGATGACACTGTGACTGCAGCTGTCTGGAGGCCTGGGTGCCTACCGCGTGATTCGGCGACTGGCGGCGAGCACTGACCTTGGTGCGGGAGATCGGATTGGGGCTCGCTGTCCAGGTGAGACAGAAGAGCACGTCCCCAGACGGAGAAGCTGGCGTGCCCGGCGAGCTTGCATGAATCACGGTAAAGTACGTCCACTCCGGTAGAACAGCTCAAAGCTCCACCATCCGTGTCCTTCGGGAGGCCCACAATCGTCCCTAAAATCTCGAGACAGAACACCGTCGAGATCGGATGGCCGGTTGCTGATTCCCTGACGTCGCGACCCCGGCCTAGTCAGAGCAGTAGACCACATGAGAGCGAGGCGACCGAACCCGCTCACCGTCCTGCCATCCGTATCCCGGCCATCCCAGTCTCGCGTACTGGCGCACCTCTCAGCTCCTCCGAGTTTGGAGGAGGCGACAGTGCTCATTGGGGATCCCGCAAAATCGCTCTGCAACCGTACTCCCTATGCAGAATCCCCTGCCGTATCCTGTCTATTCACCGACCGTGTCCGTTAAGGAGAGGTCTTCGACATTCACGAGGGCAATAGTAAGATCCCGGTTCAACACGTACGCCCGGTCTTGGTCGCGGCTGAAGACGATTGCCTGGCGGGGTTCCTTGAATCCCTCGAGTTTCTTCACGACCGTGTTTTCGGTGACGTCGATGACGTCAATTGTGTTATCTGCCTTGTTGCTGGCAAAAAGCAGTTTGCCATCCGGGGACAGGGCGGCACCATACGGTTCGCGACCGACTTCGATTTCGTTCGTGATGGCGCCCTTCCGTATGTCGACCACGGAGATACTGTTGCGCCCGCTGTTTGCGGCATACAGCGTGTTCCCGTCGGCCGCCACGGAGATTCCCCGGATCTTGGAGAATCCGGTCAGTTCGCGGATAATTTCCCTGCTGGCGGCATCGAAAACGGTGACTTTGTCGCCCTCGAAGTTCGTCACAAATACGTATTTTCCGTCCTGAGACACCTTGATGCCTTGCCTTGGCCGGGAAAAGCCGGTTATAACGTCGGTCGGTTTCCTCGCCTCGAGATCGACGACTGTGACGGAGCTATGCGCCTGGTTGTTCACATAAAGGGTCTTTCCATTCGGACTCACAGCGGTTCCGAATGCTCCGGGGCCAACGACGACTTCATCCTGCAGCGTGTAATCTTCCGAGCTGTAAAAACGGAGGGTGCCGAGGCTGCTGTCAGAGACAACAAATTGCGAGCCGTCATTAATGAACACGATGTTCCGCGGTGTGCCAAAGCCACCGATCTTTTTGCGCAGCTCACCCTTCGCCAGGTCATAGATCAGGACTGACTTTTCGCGGCTGTCCGAGACAGCCGCGGTTTTCTCATCCGGGCTCACCGCAAGGGAGTTATTGGTTATATCGGCGTCAAATGCGGTTCCACTGTCTTGGAGGTCCGACGGGGCCGAGCTGGTCGCGACACCGGTGGACGGGGATTCTGCGCCGCGGGCGGTATCTGTTGCTGAGTCGCAGCCGGAAAGGGCCAGCACGATCAAAGATAGCGCTGCCATGGTTGTACCAATTCGTTTGTTCATGAAGTGTGGCTCCTCTGGGAGTTTGTTCTTGAGACCAGGATCTACGTGTTGTCTGAGGCTCGACGGAAGATACGGCTGATGTGCTTCACCGATGCCGGAGGGAATCCATTCATGGCCACTCCCGGTCCAGGAACGCAACCATCGCTCCCGGAACCCCCGCAGAGTCAACATCAACGGCCATTTGGCGGTTACGCATTTACATCAAGATTCATCCTCGACTCGGTTTACAGGTGGTGAAGTGAATATTGCGGCGCCAAAGACCGGCTCCGGCAACTAAGACGAGGGATTGGGTCGAATCGTTCACTCACAAGCAAATTGCCTCCGCCGCCCCCGGTCCAATTGGGCACCGATCACTAACCACGGTGACCTCTGAAGGGGTCTGCCTGCCCAAGCCGCAGCCAATCTCTGGCTCGCGAAAGGGCGTATCCGTGGCACACGAGCCGGGCCGCGGCCACAGTGCAAGGGCTTCCGCAGCTACCGAAATTACACGGCTTTGGCACTCCGTGCAGTTGACCATGACGAATGACGGAGGGAACGGTCAATGGCGGCCGCGAGGAACAGAATCGAAGGTGCTTTGAACAGGAAATGAAGCGCTCGTGTAGGCGGCTCCGGTATCAAGACAGGTCGACTATTACTAGCGCACGACACGGTAAGAGAGGTATACGACTCCCGAGCTGAAAGTGCGGCTTTCGGCGAGTGCGAGATCCACCCGGCGTTTGCCCCCGGGGAAGAACGGAATGCCGCCGCCAACCAGCACCGGGTAGACCCTGGCCCGGTACTCATCTATAAGGTCCAGCGCGGCCGCCTCGGCCGCGAGGGTCGCGCCGCCGATCGCAATGTTGCCCTGGCCTTGGGTTCGTAGCCGCTCGATCTCCTCCACCAAACCGCCGGAGGCCAAGCGGGCATTGCCCTGCACCGTCGACAGCATGGTGGAGAACACCCCCTTGGGAAGCGGATTCCAGATCGCGGCCCACTCGCGCTTTGAGTCGTCAAGCGACGGATCCTGGTCGGCGGCCTCCCAGTACAGCATCGTCTCGTACAGCCGTCTCCCCAAAACGTAGACGCCGACTCCGCGTATCTCCTCGGTGACGAAGCGAAAGACCTCCGGGTCGGGGCCCGTCCAGTCGAAGTCGCCGTCCGGCCCGACGATGTATCCGTCAAGTGAGACGCCCATCGAATAGGTCACGTCGCGCATCAGAGGTCCCCCTCGCCTACGCTCCCACAGTACTCACGCGCGACCCCGGCGGGTAGAGGGAGACAACGCAGGTCGCCACCCAGGGCGGATCCGGCCACGCCAACAAGGCGAAAAGCCCTAGGCGCGGGCCTGGACAAGATTGGCGAACGGCAACCTGCCGTGTAATGCGCGGAACCCCGCATGGTATTCCGCCTGGGCCGCGTTGAGCGACTCCGCAGGCAGCTCCTTCCATGCCACGAGAAGGGTCCCCGCGTCGGCCAGCTGCCAGATCAGCCGCCCGTCCCAGTGCCCCGGAGGCTTTCCCTTTCCGAAGTCCACAAATTCCTGGATCTGGCGTCGGAGCCCGCGGTTGCCCTTGCTGCCGAGGCCGGCCTTGCCAATGAACAAGATATCCGCGTCCGCGACCCATTCAGCCTCGAGCCCCGCCTGGGGCAGGGAGGGATTCTTCTTCTTGAAAATCCCTGCAGTGCTCTTGGTGAGGAACCGCGGCTCAAACCCCTCGGGCCGCAACACGACGAATATCCCCTGACGCTGCGGAATCCTGTTGATCTCAAGAGCCGTGATGGGCCGGAATCCGGTGAACCCGTCGTCTTTGAGCGTTTTTTTATTCAACTGAATCGGGTTCCTTGGATCTGGGCGGCGGGATTGTTGCTGGGTATTCTCCCGTAGGTGCGATGATTCGCACCTACGATGCTACCCGTCCGGGCGATGCGCACATTTATCCGATGCCCAATGGGAGGTGACCGCCACGATCACGCCGAGCCCTGCGACCGCCTGCCGTCCGCTGTGACAAGGACCAGTTTTCCGCGCCGCATATCGAATGCCGCTCGTCAGGCGGAGCCCCTGTGCCCAGTGAACAACAGGGCGTCTCTCACGACTCCGGCTCGTATCCGATGAGCCAGTGCAGCCCATGACGATCGATGACCTGGCCATCGGATGCTCCCCATGGCTTGGGGGAAAGCGGGTCCATCACGGTGCCGTCAACAGCGAGTTTGTCGAACCACTCATGGAGGGTGGATGGCCCGGCGGTCCCCAGCAACGAGAGCATGAGCCCTTCGAACCGGACGCTCTTTCCTCCCGTGGCAGCATCCGATCCCGCCAACGCCACCACGCCGTCTAGAACTCCATGAGCTATGGACTCCGGGGGACCGTCCTTCCGGCCAAATTCTTCAAAGGTGTACAAAGAGAGTTTTCCGCCGAAAACGTCCGCGTAGAAACCGAGCGCTTCGCGCGCCGTGCCGGGAAAACTGACATAGATCTGGGGAGCAGTCATGTGCACAGCCTACGAAAAAGGTTTTCCGGCCGCTACAGTTCGATCGGGGCAAGGGGCGCGAGCGGGTCCGCGGCCCCGGCCCAGGGTCGGTGCCCTTGAACCGGTCGATCGTGCCGGCCTCGGGGTTGGCAAGCCGAACCGAGCCCAGGCAGTCAAGATCCCAGCGTCCGCCCGTAGGGATAATCGACCCATTCGCCGGCGCCCTCTTTCGGGCAGGCCTTTTCGGCACCCTTCCGGGTGCTCCACGCATCCGCGGGATAGCTTGAACCCTGGAGCACCTTGTCCAAACTCTCGACATGTTCCTCACGCCCGTCGGCGTATCTTACGTCGAATCGAATGTGGCGATAAGGAATCTTCAGCCAGCGGGACTTGGTCCAAACGGACGTGGCACGGACAGCAACCGGGATTTCTGCGCTCATTCCCCCATCTTGGCACGAACGAATCTGCGCCGGCGCTTTCGAAGCCGGGCACCGATGCCTACTGGACCCTGTCCCCCGTTGCGTCGCCAAGCATCCGGCTTGCGAGGTCCTGGTGGGCCAGGCGCCGCATGGCCGCCAGGATCGGTTCGTAGACGGCGGTGCCGAGCACGGAGTACTCCACCGCCCGGGACGTGTCGTCGCCGGGCAGCTGGGCCAGGTCGATCTCGGCGATCGCCATGATGTGCCGCGCGTAGCCGCGCAGCCGGTCGTTCCCCATGGGCATGCCGACGGCCTCGGCGGCGGCAAGCCCGCGCTCGAGCTGGGCAACCGCCGCGTAGCCGGGGTCGTAGAGCTGGCCGATCTCCGCCAACGCCGCCCGGGCCCGCGGATAGTCGCCCTCCGGGTCCGCCTCCACGGCCGGCGGCAGCACTGCGATCGCGCGTCCCAAGGTGCCGAAGCGGTCGGACTCCGGCGCGTCGATGAGTCCGACGATGGTGCTCACGCCCGCAAGAGGCAGGCCCACGACCTCGGTGAGCGCGCGGATCAGCGCCAACCGGCGCACGTGCTCCTCTCCGTAGTCTGCCATCGTTGCACCGAACGACTCCCCCGGGGCCAACAGCCCTTCGCGCAGGTAGTACTTGACTGTCGCCAGCGGCAGCCCAGACCGCTTGAGAAGTTCGGACATCCGCATGCGGCAACCCCTTGTGTTGGATGGTTCAGGTATCTACCTTGGATAGTACAGCTATCCAATTGGGTTCGAAAGGAAACACCCTCATGGAACCGAGCACGCTGGTCCTCGCCGGAATCCTGCTTCTGGCACTCATCACCGTCGAATCAGGAGGCGCGTTCCTCGTCCGAGTCGCCGCCGGCGGGGTTCCCGCCAACGGCCTGCAGAAATCCTGGTACCGGGCAGGCCACGCCCATGCCGCGGTCCTGCTGGTCCTGTCCCTGGCGATCCTCGCCTTCGCCGACCAGCTCGACGTCCCGGCCTGGGTCGGCTGGATCGCCCGCTCGGGCGTCCCGGTCGCTGCAATCTTGATGCCCGCCGGCTTCTTCCTCTCGGTGCTCGGGAAGAATCCGGAGAAACCCAACAGGCTCTCGCTGCTGATCGGCCTCGGCGCGGCCTGCCTCACCGCCGGACTGCTGGCCGCCGGGATCGGGGCCATCACCACCGGGGTCGGCAGCGCCTGAGAGAACGCCACAGGTCGCCCTCGACCGTTTTGCCGGGGGTGCGGCCGGCCTGTTCTCGGGCAATCGACCGGGGCGGTCCGACGAGTTTTCCACAGTGCTGCAGCGCTCAGGTTTTTCAACCAGCGGAGCGAGCCATACTGGGATTCCCGCACCGATCCCCCCAAGGATGGCCATGACCACGACGAGCAAGCAGCTGCGCCGAAAACACCGCAAATCCCCGAAAGCACGGCGACAAGGCCCCCACCCGTCCCATGCTTCCGGGCTGGAACGACTCCGCGTACTGGAACCTGCCTACCTTGCCTGGAGATCCCTTACCGTCCCGCACAACCAGGCCAGCGCCGACTGGGCGGGGCTGCTGGCAGTGCTGGAGACCTATGCGGCCTTCGCGCCGTTCAACTCCCCCGACCAGTTGGCCCCGCAATCTTTCGCCTCAATGCTGAACGGCATCCGCCGCATGCCCGGACCCGCCGCCTGCGACCTCCTGGACCAGCTGGACAGCTACCTTCACTTCCTGAAGGACAATGGCCGCTGGCATCGCGGAAGCGAGGTGTTCGACGTGTTGCACATGCTGGTGCTGATTCGCGTTCCCGGCCGGGCAAATCGAACCACGCCTCGCGAATGCCCGATCGGCACAGACCTGCCCCACGGCCATGGCATAGCCCTCGTGCAGTGGGCTGCCTATCTGCTTGACCGGATGCTCGAGGGAAAATTTAGCCCGAACTCCACTGATTCGCTTGCGCTTCCGGTCGCGGACCGTGCAGGCACGAAGCTGTTGGCACCGGGCCTCTACCCGCTTCCCGTTTCGCGGTTCCTCGAGGTTTTCGAATCCATGCGCGTCGCAGATCTCTACGAAACCTTTGAGGACGAGCACGAAGACAGCGAGGACGAAGATGACGAGGAATGTTGGGAGAACTACGGGGAACCCTATCCCACGCATTCAGGTATGGCCTTGTTGCAGGACGAGCATCCACGAAACCGTGAAGCGGTCCGCAGCCTGCTGGCGGCTTACCTGAAAAGCGTGATCTGGGCAATTGCCAGACCCGTGGCCGGGCTGGCCGGGCTCCGAAGGGCCGACGAGTGCTTGGCCGTCCTCGTTGAGGTGGGCGACCAGTCATCAGAGGCAAAGGCCCGCGGAGATACCAGCGTCTTGACGCTTGGCGAAGACATCCAGGATCAGTTGGCAGACAGGTATGGCGAGATCTCCACATCCATCCTCGCTTGCCTGCAGACCGGGGTCTTGGAATACTCTCACGGCTCCCTCATCGCGCAGCCGATGGTCCGCGAGGCCATCAAGGAATTGGACGACGAGTACAACAAACACCGAAGGCCGGCCGCGCTCCGCGGGTTGGGGGGGGGCGGGCGGGCGTCGTGGCCCGGATTGGCGGGGAGCGGCCGGCCTTCGTGACCGGTATTGCCTGGGTGCTATCGCTGCACGGCGCCGAAGCGCTCGGCCGCCAGTGCCACCGCGGCGGCACGCGCCTCGGATGCCTCCTCGGCGGTCAGCGTGCGGTCGTTGGCACGGAAGCGCAGGCCGAAGGCCAGCGACTTCTTGCCCTCCGGAATGCCGGTGCCGGAGTACACGTCGAAGAGCGCGAGGTCCTCGAGCAGTTCACCGGCGCCCTCGCGCAGGGTTTCGAGCACCTCGGCCGCGACAACGGTGGAGTCAACCACCAGGGCCACGTCCTGCGTGGAGATCGGGAAGGTGGAGATCTCCTTGGCCACGATCACATCTGCAGCTGACTCGAAGAGCTCGTCCGCGTTGATTTCCATCGCGACGGTGCGTTCGGGGAGATCCAGCTCGGCCAGCAGCTTCGGGTGCAGCTCGCCGGCGTAGCCGACGTGCGTGCCGTTGCGCAGCGCCAGGGCCGCGGTGCGGCCCGGGTGGAATGCCTGGTGCGAACCCTGCGAGACGACGATATCGACGCCCAGCACGTCACCGACCAGCTTGGCGGTGTCCAGCGCATCGGCCCAGTCGTAGACGCGCGGGGTGTGCGCTGCGGCAACCGGCGAATCGTGCCCGGTCAGCACGGCTGCAATGTGCGTCGGCTGGTGCGGCAGTCCGTTGTACAGCGCCTCGAGCTCTTCCTCGGAGGGACGCGCCCCCAGCGGCGGAATCGTTGCGGTGCCCAGGGTCTCGCCCGGCAGGAAGACCTGGCCGGCCTCGTACAGGGCCAGGTCGCGGAAGCCGCGGCCGTGGTTGCGACGGGCAATGCCAAGCAGGCCCGGCAGGATCGAGGTGCGCATGAAACCGTACTCGCTGGACATGGGGTTGTTCAGCTTGACGGCCTTCACTTCCCCGGCCTCGGGCGCACCGAAGGTGTTGTTCTGCACCTTGGTGACGAACGGGTAGGAAAGCACCTCGGTCAAACCGGCGTCCGCCAGTGCGGCAACGACGCGGCGGCGCTGTCCCTGCACGCGGGACAGTCCGCGGCCCGGAGGGGCCGTGGGCAAAGTCGCCGGAATCAGGTGGTAGCCCACCAGACGTGCGATTTCCTCGACCAGGTCCTGCTTGGTGTCCAGGTCGGGGCGCCAGGACGGCGCGGTGACGCGGTAGCCGCCCTCAACGTTTTCTATTTCCGCACCGATCTCGCCCAGCGCCCAGGTGATCTGCTCCTCGGTGTAGTCGATGCCGATCAGTGCCGAGGCGAACCCGGCGGGCAGGTCGATGAGAACCGCTGCGGGCTTGGTGCCCTCGTCGGTGATCTCGGTGGTGGCGGTGCCGCCGGCCAACTCGACGAGCAGGTCCACCGCACGCTGGGCAGCCACGTCAGCCACGTTCCAGTCCACGCCGCGCTCAAAGCGCTTCGAGGCCTCGGAGGGCAGCTTGTGGCGGCGGCGCGAACGGGCAATGGAGATCGGCTCGAAGTGAGCCGCCTCGATGAGCACCGTGGAAGTGGATCCGGAGACCTCGGTGGCCGATCCGCCCATGACCCCGGCAATGCCGATGGCACCGGAACCGTCGGTGATCAACAGGTCCTCGACGTGCAGCTTGCGCTCCTTGGAATCAAGGGTCTTCAGCGTCTCGCCCGGGTTGGCACGGCGGACCGTGATTTCACCGGTCAGCTGGTCGGCGTCGTAGAAGTGCAGCGGCTGGCCGAGCTCGAGCATCACGTAGTTGGAGATGTCCACGACCAGGGAGATCGAGCGCATCCCTGCAAGGTTCAGCCGGCTGGCCATCCACGGCGGGGTGGGCAGTGCCGGGTTCACGTTGGTGACCTTGCGGGTCAGGAACCTGTCGCAGCCGTCCTTGCCGTAGATGCCCGCGGCATCCGCAAGCTTGACCGGGTGGCCCGGGGCGCTTGCGGCATCCACCGTGACCAGCGATGCCGGGTCGGTGTAGGGGGTGCCGGTGGCGTGCGCGTACTCGCGGGCCACGCCGCGGATGGAGAATGCGTAGGAGCGGTCGGGGGTGACGTTGATTTCGGCCGCCTGGTCGTAGAGACCCAGCAGTTCCATCGCGTCGGCGCCGATTTCCGGATCCAGGCCCAGGCGCGCGAGCACGATGATGCCATCGTGGTCGTCCCCGATGCCCAGCTCGCGGGAGGAGGCGATCATGCCTGCCGAGAGGTGGCCGTAGGTCTGGCGGGCGCTGATCTCGAAGTCGCCCGGCAGCACCGCACCCGGAAGGGTGACAACTACCTTGTCGCCCTCCACGAAGTTGTGCGCACCGCAAATGACGCCCTGCACACCCGAGGGGTCGATGCCCTCAAAGGTCAGGGTCTGCTCGGTCCCCTCGGGCACGACGCGGACCTGGCACCAATTGATGGTCTTGCCGTTGGTCTGCTCCTCCTTGACGATGGAGAGCACCTGGCCCACGACGATGGGTCCGGAAATCGAATCGGTGGGACGGTGCACGTCCTCTTCCTCGAGGCCAACCTTGACCAGTTCGGCCATGACGTCTTCGGCCGAGGCATCTGCAGGTACCTGCGCGTATTCGCGCAGCCATGAAAGTGGAATACGCATGTCTTAGATCTCCATCCCGAAGTGCTCGCTGAACCGAATGTCGCCCTCGATCATGTCGTGCATGTCGGGGACCTCGTTGCGGAACATCAGGGTCCGCTCCACGCCCATGCCGAAGGCGAACCCGGAGTATTCCTCCGGGTCGATGCCAGCTGCACGCAGCACGTTGGGGTTGACCATGCCGCAGCCGCCCCACTCGATCCAGCGCGGGCCGCCCTTGGCGCCCGGGTGCCAGATGTCCAGCTCGGCGCTGGGTTCGGTGAACGGGAAGAAGTTCGGACGCAGGCGGATGGAGGCGTCGTCGCCGAACATCTGCCGGGCGAAGTGCTCCAGGGTGCCGCGCAGGTCGGCCATGGTCAGGTTCTTGTCGATGGCCAGGCCCTCGAACTGGTGGAAGACCGGGGTGTGCGTGGCGTCCAGCTCATCGGTGCGGTAGACCCGCCCCGGGCACAGCACGTAGATCGGCAGCTCGCGCTCGAGCATCGAACGCACCTGCACCGGGGAGGTGTGGGTGCGCAGCAACAGGTGCGAATCCACCGGCTCGATGAAGAAGGTGTCCTGCATTTCGCGGGCCGGGTGGTCCGGGGCGAAGTTCAGCGCGTCGAAGTTGAACCACTCGGATTCGATCTCCGGGCCCTCGGCGATTTCCCAGCCCATGCCCACGAAGATGTCCGAGACGCGGTCCTGCAGCGTGGAGAGCGGGTGGCGTGCACCTGCACGGCGGCGGCGCGGGGCGGCGGTGACGTCGACGGTCTCCTCGACGAGGATGCGTGCCGCGTCCTCGGCCTCCAGGACGGCGGTGCGTCCGGCGAGCGCCTTGTTGACGCGTCCGCGGGAAGCGCCCATGAGCTTGCCGGCGACGGCCTTCTCGGACTTGTCGAGGCGGCCGATTTCTCGGTTGGCCAGCGACAGCGGGGACTTTTCCCCGGTGTGGGCCAGGCGCGCGGCCTTCAGCTCGTCCAGGTTCTTCGCGGCGGCAAAGGCGGCCAGGGCAGCCTGCACCGCAACGTCGATGCCGGCCTCGTCGGTGGGATGCGGGACAACCGGCGCGTGGCTGTCAATGACATCCACTTCCGGGCTCGTGGGTTCAGACATGGGGTTCTACGGCCCTTTTCACTGTTGATTGTGTCTCTGGTTCTGCATCCCATTCTAGGTGCACGTCCCGGCGGGTCGGGAATCGCGACTCGATGCCCCTCGGTCCCGCGGTTGTGGACACCGCGGGAGGCTTGGGCAATAGTTAGTCCCATGTCGCGAGTTATTCGAACCTTTGCCCTGCCTGCCGCCGCCTTGTTGATGATCGGCTCCCTGGGGGCCTGCTCCGCGCCGCCCTCGCCGGACGCGACGGCCGAGCTCCTTGCAGGTTCGCTCCAAGGCCTGGATCTTGCCTCCGTCCCGCTGGCAGGCGATGCAGCCGCTGCAGGTGCCGAATTGGCCGAGGCGCTCAAGCCACTGGAATCAGTCCCCCGCACCGTCACGCTGGCCTCGGTCACCGAGGACGAGGGATCCGAGGCCCCGAAGACCGCCACCGCCATCTACAACACGGTGTGGGACATTGATGCCACCGACACCGACTGGACCTACCAGACCCAGGCGACACTGGAACTCGATGACCAAACGAAGACCTGGGCGGTGCGCTACTCCCCCGCGCTTGCCGTGCCGGGGCTGGAGGCCGGCCAGTACGTTGCCAAGCGCAACGTCGCCGCCAAGCGCGGGGAGATCCTGGGCAACAACGCGCAGACCCTGGTGACCGACCGACCGGTGCTCCGCATCGGGATCAACAAGGAAGCGATCGACGCCGCGGATTGGGAGGGCTCGGCGACCAAGCTCGCCAAGGTGCTTCAGATCGACGCCGAACCGTATGCCAAGAGCGTTGCCGCCGCCGGCCCGCGCGCCTTCGTCCAGGCCATCACGCTGCGCGATGACGCCGACCGCACCGTCACCGATGGGCAACTCGATGCCATCCCCGGGGTCATGGCGCAGCCGGGCTCCCAGCCGCTGGCCCCAAGCAGGAGCTTTGCCCGGGCGATCCTGGGCTCGGTGGGCGAGGCCACGGCGGAAATCGTCGCCGACTCCAAGGGCAGCATCGGTGCCGGGGACCAGGTCGGGCTTTCGGGACTGCAGAAGGCCTACCAGGAAGAGTTGGCCGGCACCAAGGGCTACAGCATCAACATCTACAACGAGGACAGGGCCGAGGTCTCGACCCTGGTGACGCAGGAAGCCGTGGACGGCACTGACCTGAAGACCACGCTGGACCGGGACCTGCAGAACCTGGCCGAGTCGCTGATTGCCGATTCTGACAGCGACAGCGCCCTGGTCGCGGTCCGCCCCTCCGACGGGGCGATCCTTGCCGCCGCCGCCGGTCCCACCGACAACGCACAGAACACCGCACTGCTGGGCAAGTACGCCCCCGGCTCCACGTTCAAGGTCATCACCGCGCTGGCCATGCTCCGCTCCGGGGACACCCCCAAGACGACCGTGGATTGCCCTGCCACCATGACGGTTGATGGCAAGGCGTTCAAGAACTACGACGGCTACCCCTCCAGTGCGTTGGGAAGCATCCCGCTCTCCGAGGCGGTGGCCCAGTCCTGCAACACCGTTTTCCTCCAGGGTGCGTCCAAGGTCAAGGCGCCGGCCCTCGCCGACGCAGCGGCCTCCCTGGGACTGAATCTGGGCCCCTCCACGGGCGCCGCCTCGTTCCTGGGCTCGGTCCCGGAGGACTCCACGGGCACCGAGCTGGCGGCCAACGGCATCGGACAGGGCGTCGTCGAGGCCTCGGCACTGGGCATGGCCACGGTGGCGGCCTCGGTCAAGAACGGCGCCACCGTCAGCCCCTACCTGGTGGCCAGCCCGAAGCCCGACGCCGCCCCGAAGCCCAAGAACCCGCTGACTGCGGCCGAGGCCAAGGCGCTTTCGGGCATGATGGCCCAGGTCGTTGACCATGGCACGCTGAAGGACCTCAAGAACGTCCCCGGACCCACGATCATCGGCAAGAGCGGCACGGCGGAATATGATGCCGAACGCAACGCCCACGCGTGGACCATCGCCGCCCAGGGCGATCTCGCGGTGGCGGTGTTCGTGGGCGACGGCAGCGGCGGGGCACAGACCGCGGGCCCGATCCTTGCCGAATTCCTGACCGACGCGCAGTAGGCGCCGTTCCCCCGGCAGACATGCCAAGAGGGACCGACAAACCCGGGTTTTTCCCGGCCTGTCGGTCCCTCTTGGCGTTTCGCTTCCGAACCGTGTGGTTCGGCGGCGGTGCGGTGTTAGGCGTGGACGTTCTCGGTTTCCTCGGTGCGGCGCATCGCGGCGACCGCACCGACGGCGCCCAGCAGGGCCAGTGCCCCGAAGCCGAGGGAAAGGTACATCGGCGTGTTGTCCTTGGGCTTGGCCACGGCGGTCATCTCGCCGCTGGACTCGCGCATGTCGAAGCTCACGGTCTTGCCATCGATGTGTGCCCCGGCGCTGGCGCTCGTGACCTCGCCCGGGAAGGTGACGGTCATGGTCGACTCGCTCAGGGTCGAGGTGTCGGTCCCGGCAAGGCCCTGGGCGGAGAAGTAGTACATGTCTCCGCGGTATTCGATGTTGACCTTCGGGCCAAGCTCACCGGAAATATCGCTCATCTCGGTCAGCGACTTGTCCGCGACGGTGAAGATGTAGCCCTTGAAGTTCTCCTCGTCGTAGGGCGCCTTTTGCGCGTCCGCCGGGAAGTTCTTGAAGAGTTCCTCCTCGGAGGTCCCCATCTGGGCCAGCATCTCCTGGACGCTGACGTCTCCGACAACGCTCTTGTCGAAGGCCATGACCATGTCGAGGGTTGCTTTTTCCGGGCTCGAGATGACCAGATCAACATCCATCTTCATGCAACCGGTCAGGCTCAAAACCAGCGCCACCATGACACCAATGACGGATACGATCTTCTTCATGAATTCTCCTCCACGTTCGGGGCCTTGATCGGCAACGGTGCTCCCGGTTTCACAATCAACTCTAGTGGCTGGGTTGCCTCGGCCAAGAATTGCCGCCTCGGCTTCCTCTCCCATTTGCCTTGGCTGCGGGAATACACTGGGGAACCATGAACACCTGGGAGCGCACACGCGAGGTCGCCAATTGGCTGAACCTGAGCACAATCAGTGGACTGGTGCTGGCGACCACCACCGGATGCAACATCGAGCGCGGTGCGCGGGGAATCCTCTACGCGCGAAACTACACCCCGGCGCTCCCCAAGGCCGGGGCCTTCACCGTGGGAAACGTCGTCTTTTTCCGCCCATCCCTCAGTGGTCAGGTCCTGCGCCCGCAGTTGCTGTCCCATGAGGAAACGCACTGCACCCAATATGCCGTGTGCCTGGGGCTGCCCTTCATCCCCCTGTATCTTGCGGCGGCCGGCTATTCGTGGCTGCGCACCTCGGATCCGGCCTCAAGGAACTTCTTTGAACGCGCCGCCAACCTACAGGCCGGCGGATACCGTGAAAGACCTGTCCGCAAGCTGATGCCCGTGCTCGCCGCCGGCCTGCGCCGGGGACTTCGCCGGGGACAGTCAGCGGCCCATACGTCGAAAGGACCCGCGGCATGAACCGCCCACCTGCAATCACGGTGCACGGGACGGCGTCCGCGTCGGCCGTCCCCGATGTCATGGCCATATCCCTCACCATCCAGATCCACCATGGACAGGCGGCCGAAGCCTTCGAACTGGCTTCGGTGCGGGCGCGGGAAGTCATTGCGGCGGTGTTGGTTGCTGCCCCGGACGCAAACCTGGCAACCACGGGAATCGGGCTCGCGGCACGAATCGCCTGGCGCAACGAGCAATCCGTGCCCGATGGGTACGATGCCGAAACCACCATCGAGGCCACGGACCTGGCGGTGGACGCCGTCACCTGGGTGTTGGCGGCCGCCGTTGCCGCCGGCGGCGATGCGCTGCGGATCCATTCGATGCGTGCCGAGGTATCCGATCCGGGCGATGCCCTGGCTAGCGCCCGGACGAGGGCCTTTGCGGATGCACGTTCCAAGGCGCAACACCTGGCGCTGCTTGCCGGGGCGCGCCTCGGTCACGCCTTGCTGATCCGCGAATGCACCGACGAACCCGCGCTCCCGCTGCAACGCACCAAGTCCACCCGGTTTGCCGCAGAATCGATGCCGGTGGTTGCCGGGCAGCGGGAGCTTTCGGTGACGCTAGAGGTCCAGTGGGAACTGCTCTCCGATGATCGGGGCTCCTCCTCGGGCTCCTAATATTCCGTGCCCGCGCTCAGGAGCGGTTCGGGCACACCGTCCAGGGCCAGCCGTGCGACGGTGGCCACCGCGCGTGCGTGGTCCCCCAGCCCGGGGTCGGTGGCATCCATCCAGGGAACATGGATGAATCCGGCGCGAACACCCGGCACCACGTGCGAGTGGTGCATCAGGGAATAGAACACCTGGTTGCAGACAAAGGACCCGGCGGAATAGGAGATCTCGGCCTCGACATTGCCGTGTTCCGAGGCCGGATCCCGCAGGGCCTGCAGGGCAGCCTTCAGCGGAAGGCCGGAGAAATACGCGTCCGGACCTCCGGCCACCACGGGCAGGTCGATCGGTTGTTCCCCGGCGTTGTCGGCAATCCGGGCATCCACGTGGTTGATGGCGACCTTTTCCAGTCCCAGCGTCCTGCGCCCCGCGGCCAACCCGAGAGCGACCACCACGCGCGGTTGCCAGGTGGCCAGGAGGCCTTCGAGCACCGCGGGGGCGGTGGCGAAAACGCACGGCAGTTCCGCGGCAGTGGCTTGGATCCCCCGCTCATTCAGGATGCGCGCGGCCTGTTGGGCCATGGAATTCGAAGCGTTGAAATCCTGGCCGCCGAATGGTTCAAATCCGGTGAGCAGGATCAACGGGTGGCACCGGCCATGGTGTCGGCCAGCACCGCGCGGACGATGGGGAGATCCGCCGGGATCCAGTCCAGGGCCTCGAGTGCCTCGTGTTCCAGGTCTACCCATGCGAGCTGGTCGTGGTCTTCGAGCGTGTCGGGGGTTCCGCCGGTGATCTCGGCGAACCAGACCCGCATCGCCGCGCGGTCGTTGAGCACCCAGCCTTCGGGCACTGGACCGAAGACCTCGCTGCCCAAGGCCACCTCGACGCCGAGCTCCTCGGCCAGTTCGCGCCGCACTCCCTCTTCACAGCTCTCTCCGGGCTCGAGCTTTCCTCCGGGAAATTCCCACAACCCGGCCAGTTCCGGCGGTGCGGTGCGCCGCGCCGCAAGCAGCCGGCTCGGGGAACTGAGCGAGTCCAGGATCGCGGCGGCGACGATCTGTTTGTAGGCCATCGCCCCTACCCTTCGGTGGGCAGCGCTTCGCTGGCCCCGAGGATGTCCGGTTCAAGGTAGATGACGCATTTGAGCGGAACCGCGGCACGGATGCGCGATTCGGCATCGTCGATGGCGGTGGCAATCTGCGCCCCCGTCGCATTTTCCGGAACCGAGAACTTGGCCGCGACCAGGATTTCCTCTGGCCCCAGGTGCAGGGTCTTGAGGTGGATCAGTCGGGCGCCGGTGGCGGTGATGGCGGCCGAGATCTGGTTGACATGCTCGACCCCCGCCGCTTCGCCCAGCAGCAAGGACTTGGTTTCCAGGGCCAGCACGATCGCGATGGCCACCAGCAGCAGACCGATGCAGGCGGTGCCCGCAGCGTCCCAGATGCCGTTACCGGTCAGCAGGGTGAGGCTGACGCCGCACAGGGCGAGAACCAGGCCGACGAGCGCCCCGAGGTCTTCGAGCAGGATGACCGGCAGTTCCGGTGCCTTGGCGGTGCGGATGAATTTGGTCCAGGACTGGGTGCCGCGCACCAGGTTCGATTCGATGATCGCCGTGCGGAACGAGAAGGACTCGGCGACGATCGCGCCGATGAGCACTGCCAGCGGCACCCACCACCATCTGCCTTCGATGCCGTGGGGGTGCTGGAATTTCTGCCAGGCCTCGTAGAGGGCGAAAAGCCCGCCGACGCTGAACAGCACGATGGAGACAATGAACGAATAGACATAGCGTTCGCGGCCGTAGCCGAACGGATGCTCCTCGCTGGCCTCCCGCTGGGCCTTCTTTCCGCCGACGAGCAGGAGCACCTGGTTTCCGGAGTCCGCCACCGAGTGGATGGCTTCGGCAAGCATGGAGGACGATGCGGTCACGGCCCAGGCAATAAACTTGAATACCGCAATGGTCAGGTTGGCCGCAAGAGCTGCGACCACCGCTTTCGTTCCGCCGGATGCTGCCATGGCGCCCCTACCTTCTTTCGCTCGTCATTCGTCGACTCCCGCGGGATTGTCAGCCCGGCAAGGGTCGACTTCGCATGCTGGAGGTATTGGCATGGTGTCTGAGCACTATTTCCTCATCCTATGCCACGGGCTTTTCACCGTTGCGCAGCTGCGCGGCGGTCAGCTCAGGCGCGTCGTTGCGCGCGTGCCGAGGCATAGAGGCACACAGTGGCTGCCGTGCCCACATTGAGCGATTCGGCGATCCCGTACAGCGGCACCGCCACTCGGTGGTCGGCGCCGGCCAGTTCGACCTCGTTCAGGCCCTGGCCCTCGTTTCCGAAGACCCACACGGTCGGATTCTCCAATGCCGGCTGCCCCTCGGGGGCTGCTTCCCCGCTTCCCGCGCGGCGCGCGGCGCTGGCGTCCTGGAGTGCATCCAGGTCCGCGGTCCCGTAGCCGTCGGCGGCAAGAATGGTGCTGCCCTGGGCCTTGAGCGTGGCCATGGCTTCACCGAAATCGATGTTGGTGATGATGGGCAGGTGGAAGATGGAGCCCACGGTGGAGCGCACGGCCTTGGGGTTGTAGATGTCCACGCTGCCTGCGGTGAGCACCACGGCGTCGGCGCCTGCGGCAACCGCGGCCCTGATGATGGTTCCGGCGTTGCCCGGGTCCTGCACGCGGCACAACACCGCCACGAGTCGCGGCTTGGCTGCGGCCACATCCTGCAGGCTGGTTTCGGGGATGACGCACACGGCCACGATCCCCTGCGGGGTCACGGTGTCGGCCATTGCCGACAGCACCTCCGGGCTGACCAATCGGGTGTGTACACCGTCGGCCTTATTGGCCATTACCTCTAGTTCCGGATAACGGTCCAGGCAGTCTTCGGTCGCATAGACGGCACGAACCACCGCTGCCCGTCCCTGTTCCGCATTTTCAAGTTGCAGGCGCAAGGCCTCGCGGACGGCCTGCGGGCCTTCGGCAAGGAACTCGCCGCTGCGGGCGCGCCCGGTGCGCGTGGCCAGTCGGGCCACTTCGCGAACCTTTTCGGCACGGACGTTGGTCATGGTCACTTCGTTGTCTCCGGCAAGATTCATGACAATGACTTTACCGGGGATACGCCAAAGGGACGGAATCGAAAACGATTCCGTCCCTTTGGACCAGAGCTTTAAGCGCTCAAGGACTAGGCGTCCTTGATCTGCTGGCGGGACTCGCCACCTGCAGGCTCGAAGCCGGCAGCCTTGGCTGCTTCAATGCTGTTGAACCAGAACTCGGCGTCGGTCTGGTCGTACCAGGTCGAGCCCGGGACGTGGTACTTGTTCGACTGGGCGTTGCCCTTGATGATGAAGCCCTCGGGAGCAGCTTCACCTTCGACGGCCTTGACGGCGCCTTCGATTTCAGCCTTCTCGGCGGCCGGAGCGGCAGCCTTCTTGGCCGGGGCCTTCTTGGCGGCCGGAGCAACCGGAGCTGCGGCGGCGGCCTTCGGGGCGTTGACATCGGCCGGGAGGGCCTGCTTGGCAACGGCAACCAGCACGGCGAATGCCTTGGCATCCGAAACGGCCAGCTCGGCCAGCATGCGGCGGTCAACCTCGACCGATGCAGCCTTCAGGCCCTGGATCAGGCGGTTGTAGGTCAGGTCGTTGGCGCGGGATGCAGCGTTGATGCGCTGGATCCACAGGCGACGGAAGTCACCCTTACGCTTGCGGCGGTCACCGTAGCTGTAAATGAACGAGTGGAGCAGCTGCTCCTTGGCCTTGCGGTACAAGCGCGAACGCTGACCGCGGTAACCCTTGGCGCGTTCAAGAATGACGCGACGCTTCTTATGGGCGTTTACTGCCCGCTTCACACGTGCCACGTGTGTACTCCTTTGGTTCTGTCTCGCGCTGCCGCATCTTGGCGGTCTGGCGAAAAATCTTTAAGTGGTCGGGATCCAGGATCGGATTCCCAAGACGGACTGGAGTTAGATACCGAGCATCCGCTTGATGGTCTTGACGTCCGCCTTGGCGACCAACTGGTCAGATGCCAGGCGACGGGTGATGCGGGAGGACTTGTGCTCCAGGTAGTGGCGGCGGTTGGCCTGCTGGCGCACGAGCTTGCCGCTACCGGTGAGCTTGAAGCGCTTCTTGGCGCCACTGTGGGTCTTGAACTTCGGCATATCCGCCGTTCTCCTTACTTGCTCCCGGGATCCTTGCGGACCGGGGGATCTTGCGAACTCCCGCGTTTGGGGGAATCCGTGGTTCTGGTGTTGCTCTTGCGAGCGTGCCCTGCTCGGAGCGACCTTACTTGGTCGTCCCGGGCTTGGCTGCGCGGGTTGCGGGCTTGGGACCCGGCTTGCCCGCAGGCTTTGGTGCCATGGCCATTGGCTTGGGAATGGCCATTGGCTTCGGAGCCGCAACAGGCTTGGCTGCGACGGCCGGCTTGGGAGCCGATGCCGCTGCCACTGCCGGCTTGCTGACTGCCGGACGTGCCGGTGCCTTTGCGGCTGCCGGACGGCTGGAGGCCTCGCGGGGCGGTGCCGACCTGACAGGGGCCTTGGAAACGACAGGGGCTGTCCTGACCGGGGCGACCTTCGGTGCTGCGGCGGCTGCGGCCTCTTCGGCTGCTGCCTCTGCGCGTACCTTGGCAAGCTTTTCCATGATGTCCGATTCGATGACATCGGCAACGGAACCACCAATGTCGCCCTGGGGCTCCGAGGTGTCCATCCGGGCCTGGGGGTTGGCTGCCTTGGCCTTGTCGGCATCGCGCTGTTCCAAGCGACGGGCTTCGGCCTTGGCCTCTGCCTTGTTCTTCAGCGGTCCAACGACCATGACCATGTTGCGGCCATCGATGCGGGGAGTCGACTCAATAAGTCCGACCTCGGCAACTGCCTCGGCAAACTTGTTCAGCAAACGGATGCCCATTTCCGGACGCTGCTGCTCACGACCACGGAACTGGATCATGGCCTTGACCTTGTCACCGGCTCCGAGGAATCGCAGTGCGTGTCCGACCTTGGTTTCGTAGTCGTGCGTGTCGATCTTCAGACGGAAACGAATTTCCTTCAGCACGGTGTTCGTCTGGTTCTTGCGTGTTTCACGTGCCTTGACTGCAGCCTCGTACTTGTACTTTCCGAAGTCCATCAACTTGCACACGGGAGGCTTCGCGGTGGGCGCAACCTCCACGAGATCAAGATCGGACTCGACGGCAAGACGAAGTGCATCCTCAATACGGACAATGCCAACCTGTTCACCGGCAGGGCCGACAAGCCGCACCTCTGGGACGCGGATTCGATCATTAATGCGTGGATCGCTAATGTGTTGCTCCTGAGTAGTTCGAAGTTCGAGGCCACCGCAGCAAAAGGAAAGGCCCTCGGCTGCATGTGCAAGCGAAGGCCCCAAATTCGATCGATGAAAAATCATCCAGCCGATCTACCCCGCGGGGTCATCGGCACCGAACGTACCCGGCCGCCTGATTCGGCTGCTGCGGGTGGGAGTGGCCTCCACTTGCGTACTGATCCATGGCTCCTTGGTCACATCCACCCGTTGGGCGACGCTTCCAAATACACGGATTCAGTCGGTCTATGGAAAGCTTAGCAGTATGAGCACTCCTGAAACCAATCCGGACTCCAACAACGCCACCAACGAGATCCGCGACATCGCCGAAGTGGCTGCCGTTGAAATCATCACCACCGCCGCCGTTCACCTGATGAGCGCCGCCGCCGTCAAGTGCGGACTGGCCGCAGGCGACGACGCCGAAGAGCTGAAGGACCTCGACGAGGCCCGCAAGCTCATCACCGCACTGGCCGGCCTGGTCACCTCCGCCGCCCCGGAAATCGGCTCCCAGCATGCAGGTCCATTGCGCGACGGCCTGCGCTCGCTGCAGCTGGCATTCCGCGAAGCATCGACCTTCCCGGACGAGCCGGGCAAGGGCCCGGGCGAAAAGCTCACCGGACCGGTGAACTAACACCCGCAATTCACGCGTAATACTGCAAGATTTTGGCGGCATGCCGCCGAGAGGTTGATCACAGGGCGGTTCCGGCATCCGGAACCGCCCTGTTCCTTCCCGCCGGAATGCCGAAAAGTGCCCCGCCTCACGACGGGGCACTTTTTGTTTGGCCCCGATTTCCGCCGTGGATTCCCGGCCTAGGAGTCTTCGATGAGCGTGCGTGCCCGGGTGGTGGCACGGCGTCGACGCACCTGCTGGGCCACCAGCGCCACGACGCACACCACGGCGCCGATGACGCCTACCACGACGAATCCCGCGTAGGCACCGAATGAATCCACGGTCGCCCCGGTGACCGGCGAACCGAGGGCGGTGCCGCTGGTCAGCGCCGAGCCGTACCAGCCCATGGCCTCTCCTCGCCGCTTTTCCGCGACCAGGTCGGTCAACCACTCGGAGGCGGCCGAAAGCACCGGCGCGCACAGCATGCCGGGGAGAATCGAGAGCAGCGCCAGCGACCAGGTGTTGGTGGCAAATGCCATCGGGACCGTGAGCACTGCCATCGCCAGCAACAGGACGATCGGTGAGATGCGCCGGTTCTGGCTGCCGTATACAAGCCCGCCCACCAGCGAGGCGCCGCACCAGAACAGGAACACGATGCCCAGCTGTCCCTCGCTGTGTTGCTCCTCAAGCAGCGAAAGGATGCCGACCTCGGTGCCCGAGAGCACCAGTCCCGCGCCGGAGGCGGCAATGAACACCGCGATCACCGAGGCGCTGACCCAGCCGAACTTGTGGCGGAAGCTGCGTCCGCGGTCGGCAACGCGCGCCCGTGCCGACTTGGATCCGGCAAGAATCAACTCGCCCTCGACGTCGGCCAGGCCGCCGGGGCCGGCGGCAATGAGCGAGGCCTCGGCTCCGAGTCGCTCCTCGTGCGGGTTGGCCTTCGTGGCCACGGCCCCTGGCTGGCCCGAGCGGGTGGGCGGGTTCAGGACCATCAGCGCCACGCCGCTGAGCGAGGCGGCGGCCGCAATGCCGATCATCCCGACGGTGGTGTTCAGGGACGTTGCCACGATCCCCGCGGTGGCGGGCCCGACGATGAAGACCAGCTCGGTGGCCATGGCATCCAGGGCGAAGGCCGAACGCCGGGTCTCCCCCGTGGTCATCACGCCAAGTGCCGTGCGGACCACGGAGAAGACCGGCAGGGAAAAGAGCCCGCCGAGAAACACCATCGGCAGCACCCAGGGGAAGGAAACCTGCGGAACGATGCTCCACACCACGGCCTCGGCGATGATGGAGGGAATCAGCGCCCGACGCAGCCCGTACATATCCACCACGTGTCCGCGCCAGGGTGCGCCCAGGGCAATGCCGATGGTCATCAGGCCGACGACCAGCCCTGCAGGTCCCCAGTCCAGTCCCAGCTCGTTGACCAGGTGCAGCAGCAGGAGCATGCCGACCGTGGCGTGCGGAAGCCGGGCCACCATGCCGATCAGCAGCAGCGGCGCCACGCCCGGTTGCCTCAGCAGCTGGCCGTAACGACCGAATTTCATGCCGTCGTGCCGGGATCCGCGGCAGGCCCTGACTTCAAGGCAACCTCGAGCGAGTCGACGTTTTCCGCAAAGTCCTGGTTGGCCGAGAGCCGCGTATGGATCCGCGAGACGCACTGCCGGGCCCCGGCCTCGTCGGTGCCCGGACGGAAGGTGAATTCCAGGCGCAGTTCCGGTCCGGATCCCCCGCCGGGAACCGACGTGCCGCCGGCCGTGCGCGTGCCCACCCCGCGGCCCGGGGCAATGTGGATCTCGGCAAGCGCTTCCTCGCTGCGGGCCTGTTCGGCCACCACCGCGGCCAGCTCCTCGCTGAGGTAACTGGGGACCCATTCCTCTTGCCGGGCCAGGGCCCACATGCCCGGGCGGCGCAGGACGAAGGTGAAGTCGGCGCCGGGGTCCAGGACCAGCATTTGGGCATCCTCGCTCACCGCCGAGAGAGCCGCCCGGGACGCGTAGACCGCCACGGGGCGGGCCTCGGCGTGCCAGGCCTGCAGGTTCTCGACGCTGCTGAACACCGGCAGGGCCTTGCGGCCGTCGGGGGCGGTGAGCGTGACCAGGGCCATGTCGGCTTCCTTGTCCTCGGCGAAGCCGTGCTCCCCCATGCCGCCCTCGGCCAGCTGGGCAACGACCGCGATGTAGACGCGGGCCCCGGCCAGCGCGGCGTGGACCTGTTGCTCGGTGCCGGTTCCGGCGATGAGCCCGTGGAGCGCAGCCTTCAGCTGCGCATCGATCAGGCCGTTGTCGTTGTCGAAGTTGTGCAGCGGGTTGCCTTCCCCGCTGAGGTCCCGTCCTTCCCAGCCCTGCCCGGCGGAATCGCCGGGTCCGCCGGCGCGCGCCAGGGCTGCGGCGATGTGTCCGGGCAGGTGGCGTTCGGTGCCCTGGCCGGCGGGGGAAGAAGGAGGTTTCGTGCTCATATGCACATGCTATCTTGCGCCCACGTCAGGAGCTGGTCGCGGGATTCGGGGCCCGGCCGCCGCTGCCCATGTGCCGGGCCGATTCTTCCCGCGCAGGCGCTTGCGGCTGTGTGGCGAAGCTCGCCCGCCGACCCGGCGCCTTCGGGACACACTGGCCAGGCCAGGTCCCGGAGGAGATTGCCATGAGCGATGCAAAGCGATGGGGGCAGGGCCGCCGCGCGGCCCTGCCCCCATTCGATTCAATGCTTATTGCCGGCCACCGGTGCCGGTGAGTGTGCCTTAGCGGCGGCCGGCCACGTCCAGCGCCTCGGCCATGGTGAACTTCCCCGCGTACAGGGCCTTGCCCACGATCGCGCCCTCGACGCCGTTGGGGACCAGTTCACGCAGCACGCGCAGGTCCTCGAGGCTGGAGATGCCGCCGGAGGCGACGACCGGCTTGGCGGTGCGCTTGCACATTTCGGCCAGCAGATCGACGTTGGGTCCGCGCAGCGTTCCGTCCTTGGTGACGTCGGTGACCACGTAGCGGGCGCATCCTGCATCTTCCAGGCGGGCCAGGACCTCCCAGATGTCCCCGCCTTCCTTGGTCCAGCCGCGCCCCGAAAGCGTGGTTCCGCGCACGTCCAGGCCCACGGCGATCTTGTCGCCGTGGCGGGCGATGGCGCGGGCTGTCCACTCCGGGTTCTCCAGCGCTGCGGTGCCCAGGTTCACGCGCGTGGCGCCGAATTCCAGGGCTCGCTCGAGGGATGCGTCGTCGCGGATGCCGCCGGAGAGCTCGACCTTGATGCTCAGTTCGCTGGCGATGCGGCCCAGGATCTTGGTGTTGTCCCCGCGGTCGAAGGCAGCGTCGAGGTCCACCAGGTGAATCCATTCGGCGCCGGCGTTCTGCCAGGACAGTGCGGCCTCAAGCGGGTCGCCGTAACCGGTTTCGGATCCGGCCTCGCCCTGGACCAGGCGCACGGCCTGGCCGTCGACCACGTCTACGGCGGGCAGCAGTTCCAGGATGTTTTTTTGGTTCTCGGTCATGATCATTCCTTGGTTCATTCCGGGCCGGCGGCGTGCTTGGGCCGGCTGGTGCGATGCGGCGGCCGGCAGAATCGTGCCGGGCCGTTGGCCGCCGATTAAAGCGTGAGGACGTAGGCGCCGAAGAGCGCCACCCCGGCCAGCGCCCAGGCGGCGACGATCCAGGAGATGTGGGCGCGTTGCTGGCGCAGGGAGAGCGCGCCGCCGGCCAGCAGGCCGGCGGCTCCCATGAGGACGATGGACCACATGATTTACAGGGTCCCCAACCAGTTGCGCAGCAATTTGGCTCCGGCTTCCCCGGACTTCTCCGGGTGGAACTGCAGCGCGCACAACGGCCCGTTTTCAATCCCGGCGATGAACGGAACGCCGTGCTCCGCCCAGGTGACCTGTGGCGGGATCATCTTGGGCTGGGCGACTTCGAAGTTCCATTCCTGCACCGCGTAGGAGTGCACGAAGTAGAAGCGCTCGTTCTCGATCCCGGCAAAGAGCTTGCTTCCGGCCGGCGGGGTGACGGTGTTCCATCCCATGTGCGGGATGACCGGGGCCTTGAGCAGCTCCACGGTGCCGGGCCATTCGCCGATTCCCTGGGTGCGGATCCCGTGCTCCACGCCTTCGTCGAAGAAGACCTGGTGGCCGACGCAGACGCCGAGCACCGGCCTGCCCCCGGCGATGCGGCGGCCGATCCAGCGGATCGCCCCGACTTCCTTGAGCGCGTCCATGACCGCGGCGAAGGCGCCCACGCCGGGCACGAAGAGCCCGTCGCATTCCAGGATGTCCTCGGGCTTGGCCGAGAGCTTGACCTGCGCGCCGGCGGCCTCAAGCGCCCTGACGGCCGAGCGGACGTTGCCGGATCCGTAGTCCAGGACCGTGACGGTCTTGGCCGCCATTTACAGCGCGCCCTTGGTCGAGGGGATGGCGTCGCCGATCCGCGGGTCGATTTCCACGGCCTCGCGCAGCGCGCGGGCCAGGGCCTTGAACTGGGCCTCGACAATGTGGTGCGGATCGCGTCCCGAGAGCACCTCGATGTGGGCGCAAATCTGCGCGTGGAAGGTCAGGGACTCGAACACGTGGCGCGTCATCGAACCGGTGAAGTGGCCGCCGATCAAGTGGTATTCCTGGCCTGCCGGCTCGCCGCCGTGGACCAGGTAGGGGCGCCCGGAGATGTCGACCACGGCGCGTGCCAGTGCCTCGTCCAGCGGGGCGTAGGCGGTGCCGAAGCGGCGGATGCCTGCCTTGTTGCCCAGTGCGGTGCGCAGCACCTCGCCGATGGTGATGGCGGTGTCCTCGACGGTGTGGTGCACATCGATGTGGATGTCCCCGGTGGCTCGCACCGTGAGGTCGATGAGCGAGTGCTTGGACAGCGCGGTCAGCATGTGGTCGTAGAACGGGACGCCCGTGCTGATTTCCGAGCGGCCGGTGCCGTCCAGATCAAGTTCGACAAAGATGGAGGACTCGCTGGTGATGCGTTCGAGGCGAGCGCGACGACCCGTGAGTTTTTCGGCAGACATGCACATTCCTTTAGATCAGGCGTTGAGACGAGGATGTGGGGCGGCGGCTGGCAGGTGTGCGGCCGGGCAATTTCTGCCGGCCGCCCGCCGTCACCAGCGCCACCGCCCCAAGTTTAGCGTTAGAGCGTGTGTGGACCCTGATTGAGCAGTTCCTCGAGACGGACAAGGAACGCGGTGGTTTCGTCCTCGGTGCCCGCGGTGACCCGCAGGTGCCCGGGAATCCCCACGTCACGGATGATCACACCGGCCTCGAGCAGCCCCTCCCAGATGGCCTTGGTGTCCTTGATCCCGCCGAAGAACACGAAGTTGGAATCGCTGGAGGCAGGGTGCAGCCCCATGCGGGTGAGCTCGTTGACGATGCGGTCACGTTGGACCTTGATGGCCTCGACGTTGGCCAGCAGGATGTCGGCGTGCTTCAGTGCCGCATTCGCGGTTGCCTGGGTGACAGCCGAAAGGTGGTAGGGCAGGCGAACCAGGCGGATGGCGTCGGTGACTTCCGGGGCCGCGGCAAGGTAGCCCAGGCGGGCGCCGGCCAGGGCGAAGGCCTTGGACATGGTCCGCGAAACGATGAGGCGCTCGCGGCCGGGCAACAGGGAAAGTGCCGAGAGCGTCCCGGTGTGGGCAAATTCCGCATACGCTTCGTCGACGATCACGATGGCGTTGCTGGCCTTGCCCGCCTCGTAGACGGCTTCGACGACATCCAGGCCCAGGGCGGTGCCGGTGGGGTTGTTCGGTGAGCACAGGATCACGATGTTCGGCGCTGCCTCGCGCACCTGCGCCGCGGCGTCGGCTGCCGAAAGCCCGTAGTCCGCCGACCGCACACCCGCAACATAGGTGGTGTCGGTTCCGGAGGCCAGCAGCGGGTACATCGAGTAGGTGGGCGGGAAGCTCATGACGGAGCGGCCAGGTCCGCCGAAGGCCTGCAGGATTTGCTGGAGGACCTCATTCGAGCCGTTGGCTGCCCAGATGTTGTCGGAGCCCAGGCCGTGGCCAAGGAATGCCGCAAGCCGTTCGCGCAGTTCGGTAAATTCGCGGTCGGGGTAACGGTTCAGTCCCACGGCTGCCGCGGAGACTTCTTCGACTATGGCGCGATGTACTTCCGCTGGTAGCGGGTGGGTGTTTTCATTGACGTTCAATTGAATCGGGACGTCAATTTGGGGTGCGCCGTAGGGTTCGAGACCTTGAAGATTTTCTCGCAGGGGCAGATTTGCCAGGCGATTTAGCCGTTCATTCACAAGTCAAGTCTACGGCGGGGGCCGGTGGGCCCGAGAATCTTCGCCGGTGCCCAGGGTAATAATCGGTTCGCAATGAGTCGAATTGGCGCCGGCGGACGGTGTCAGCGGACGGTGCCGGGGTGGTGCCCTAGCTACCGATGGGAACGAAGAGTTCCGCTCCGGGGTTCAGCACCGAGCTGCTGAGGTTGTTGAGGTCGCCGATCTGGCGAACAGCTTCGCGGGGCTCGAGCTGCGGAGCGAATTCGCGGGCAATCCCCCACAAGGTGTCGCCCTCGATGACCGTGACGCTGACGGCGTTGACGCCCAGCGGGACCTCGGCCGATGCGTTGGCCGGGGAGAGGAACAGGCCCAGGAGCATGAGTACCGCGGCACTCACCACGAAGATGGGCAGCCCGATCAGCACGAACTTTCCGCGGCGGGTGAGCCGCAGGGGCGCCAGCGATGGCTGCAGCTCGGGCAGGTAGTCGTTGGATGTTACAAGGTGGAGCGGGGCCGAGAAAGCAGTGTTTGCCACGTCTTTGCCTTTCCTCTGAATTCGCTTGGCGACCGGGGCCTGGTGGCCCGCGATCGAACATGCGACGATTATTCGAACGCACCTTTCGAACATGTGTTCGTAGTGCGTATCTTATTTCTAGCACTTTTCGACGACACGTGTCCAGATCTGTTCGAACAAATCTTTGAAAGCAGTGACTTTGTCTACTAGGATGGTGGTTGTGGGGCGATGTATTCACTACATCAACCCGCACCGACAATTTGCGGCACGCGCGGGCAACCGGCGACGATCGGGATGAGGCATTGACAATGACGACCGAACAACGAACCCCTCGACGCGACGCGAAGAGCCTGACCATCCGTCAGAAGAAGGTCCTGGAAACCATCCAGCGCTCCGTGAGCAGCAACGGGTACCCGCCGTCGATGCGGGAAATCGGGGACGCCGTGGGACTTGCCAGCCTCTCGAGCGTGACCCACCAGCTCAGCCAGCTCGAGAAGCTTGGCTACATCCGGCGCGACCCGCGCCGCCCGCGGGCGATGGAAATCCTGCTCCCACTGCAGCTCAAGAGCGACGCGAAGCTCGAGGTGGTCGAGGGGCAGTCGGAGCTCAAGGCAGCCAACGGCATGAACGTCTCGGAGCTGACGACCTCCGCAGACACCGCCATGGTTCCCCTGGTCGGGCGCATTGCCGCCGGCGGGCCGATCCTGGCCGACCAGGCGATCGAGGACGTTTTCGCCCTGCCGCGCCAACTGGTGGGCCACGGCGAGCTCTTCATGCTAAAGGTCAGCGGCGACTCCATGATCGATGCCGCCATTTGTGACGGAGACTGGGTTGTCGTGAGGCGCCAGCCGACGGCCAACAACGGCGACATCGTCGCGGCGTTGCTCGAGGACGAAGCCACGGTCAAGACCTTCCGCCAGCGCGACGGTCACACCTGGCTGCTGCCGCAGAACTCCCGATACGAACCGATCCTTGGTGACGCCGCAACCGTCATGGGCAAGGTCGTATCGGTCATGCGTTCCATCTAGGCCCGCAGCCACAGCTCATCCCAAAACCCGTGTGGTGCCGATCAGTCATCGGCCCCACACGGGTTTTTCCGTCCCTTGCCCATCGACCGTAAGCGGGACGGGCCAGGCGACGGGGCTCAGCCCTCGCTGAGCCTTTCGAGCGCGGCAATGACGGTGGCCTTGTTCGGCGTTGCCCACAAGGGCGGCAGGGAGGCCCGCAGGAAGGTGCCATAGCGTTCGGTGGCCAGGCGCGAATCCAGCACCGCAACAACACCCTTGTCATTGACCGAACGGATCAAGCGGCCCGCGCCCTGGGCCAGTCGCACCGCGGCGTGGCTTGCTGCCACGGCCATGAAACCGTTTCCGCCGTGCTTCGCGACATCCCGGCTGCGTGCCGAGGAGAGCGGATCATCCGGCCTGGGGAACGGGATCTTGTCGATGATGACCAGCCGGCAGGCGTTGCCGGGCACATCCACGCCCTGCCACAGCGTCATGGTGCCAAACAGGCACGTATCGGGCTCGGCCGAGAACTGGTCGACCAGGGCCTTCATGCTGGACTCGCCCTGGCACAGGATGGGAATATCCAGGCGTGCGCGCAGGATCTCGGCGGCTTCCTCGGCCGCACGGCGCGAGGTGAACAGCGCCAAGGCTCCGCCGCCGGAGGCCTTGATCAGGTCCTCGATTTCGGAAAGCGTCTCCTGGGACATCTGGCGCCCGGGCTTTGGCAGGTGCTTGGCAACGTACAGGATGCCCTGCTTGGGATAGTCGAAGGGACTGCCCACGTCGACGCCGTTCCAGGTCGGTGCGCCGTCACCCACCAGTCCCAGGGAACCCGCAACCGGCTCAAAGGCGGCGCCGATGGCCAGGGTCGCGCTGGTGAGGATGACGGTGCGGCCGTCGAAGAGACCCTCCCTGAGCTTTCCCGCCACCGAGAGCGGTGCAACCATCAAGGTCGGCTGGCTCGACTCGTCGGGCTGGACATAGCCCTCCCCCGGGCTGAAGTGGCCGGGCCGCGAAGCCCAGATCACCTCGCGCTCCTCGGTCATTTCAAGCATCTTGGTGCACTGCTCCACCAGGTACATGACCTGCGAGCGGGCCATCTGGCGTCCGCCATCGGCGGGCGCGTTGGCTTCGGGCTTGGAGTCGGAAAGGACCACGCGCGCGGCCTCGGCGATCTGGTTCAGTGCGGCCTCCTGGTCCTCGTTCAACCCACGGGCCATGAGTCCGGTGGGGACGCCCTCCAGGGCACGCTGCAAGGCCTTGGCTCCCTGGTTCAGCGAGTCCACGCTCACCGAGCAGTGCTTGCGGGCGGCCGAGGCAGCGGTCTGGACCATGTTGACCGACAGGGGCCGGGTCACCGAGCTGGTCACCCGGTCCTGCAGTTCGTGGGCCTCGTCAATGATGACGGTGTCGAAGTCAGGCAGCACTGCCAGGCCCTCGAAGGCCGAGACGGCCAGCATGGCGTGGTTGGTGATCACGACGTCGGCGCTGGCCGCGCGGGCGCGGGCCAGCTCGCTGAAGCAGTCGGAGGCCATGGGGCATTTTTGGGCACCCAGGCAGTCCATCGCGCTGACCGAGACCTGGCGCCAGGCCTTGTCGCTGACCCCGGGCGTGATGTCGTCGCGGTCGCCGGTGTCGGTGCGTTCGGCCCATTGCCGCAGGCGCACCACTTCCTGGCCCAGTGCCGAGCCGGGGCCCTCGGAGGACCCGCCGACCATGGGGGTGCCGGATTCCAGCGAAAACAATGCGCCTTCGTCGTCGTCCGGGTATCCCCCGCCGAGCTTGTATTGGCACACGTAGTTGGAGCGGCCCTTGACCAGGGCCACGTCCATTTCGCGCGGCAACTTGTCCTTCAGCGAGCTCAGCAGGCGGGGCACGTCGCGGCCGACGATCTGCGCCTGGAGCGCCAGCGTTGCGGTGGAAATCACCACGGGCTTCTCCGATTCCAGCGCGTGGGCCAGCGCGGGAACCAGGTAGGCCATGGATTTGCCGGTTCCGGTTCCCGCCTGCACCAGCAGGTGTTCACCGGTTTCCATGGCCCGCACGACTTGGCGTGTCATTTCGTGTTGGCCCGGTCGGCTTTGTCCGCCCATGCTGGACACTGCTTCGTCCAATAGGGCGATGACGTCTGATTCCTCAGCCATGAATACTAAATTGCTCCACTTCTGCGGCCATGCTTTCGCGGACCTTCACCATCATGCGGGTTCCCGTTTCGGTGTGTTCGACGGCCAGGATCTCGGCCTCGGCGCCGTGGAGCTTGTTGACCACGTCGCCTCGATCATAGGGAATCATCAATTCTAGTTGGACATTGGGCCTCGGGATTGCGGCGCTGATCTTTTCGAGCAGTTCGGCAATGCCTTCGCCGGTGCGTGCCGAGACGATGACGTGGTTCGGCTCGCGCTGGCGCAGGCGCTCGACCACGAACGGGTCTGCAACATCCGCCTTGTTCAAGACCATGAGCTCCGGGATGTTCCGCGCGTCCACCTCGTTGAGCACCTCGCGCACGGCCTGGATCTGGCCTTCAGGGTCCGGGTGCGCCGCGTCGACAACGTGCAGGATCAGGTCGGAGTCGGCCACTTCCTCCAGCGTGGAGCGGAAGGCCTCGATCAATTGGGTGGGCAGCGACTTGACGAAGCCGACCGTGTCCACGAGCGTGTAGTTCAGCCCATCGCGGGTCTCGGCCTGGCGGACCGTGGGATCCAGGGTCGCGAACAGTGCGTTTTCGACCAGGACCCCGGCGTCGGTGAGCCGGTTGAGCAGCGAGGACTTGCCGGCGTTGGTGTACCCGACGATGGCCACCGACGGCACCGCGTTGCGCTTGCGGTTCGCGCGCTTGGCCTCGCGGGCCGGGAGCATTCCCTTGATCTCCTTGCGGAGCTTTGCCATGCGGTCGCGAATGCGACGGCGGTCCAGTTCAATCTTCGTTTCACCGGGGCCGCGGGAGCCGATGCCGCCGCCGGCGGCACCCACGCGGCCACCTGCCTGGCGGGACATCGAGTCGCCCCAGCCACGCAGGCGCGGCAGGAGGTATTCGAGCTGGGCCAGCTCCACCTGGGCGCGGCCCTCGTGGCTCTTGGCGTGCTGGGCAAAGATGTCCAGGATCAATGCCGTGCGGTCAATGACCTTGACCTTGACGACGTCTTCTAGGGCACGGCGCTGCGACGGTGCCAGCTCGGTGTCGATGATGACGGTGTCGGCCCCGGTGGCGGCGACGATTTCGCGCAGTTCCATGGCCTTGCCCGATCCCAGGTACGTGCCGGGATCGGGCTTCGCGCGGCGTTGCACCATTCCGTCGAGCACTTCCGAGCCAGCGGTTTCGGCCAGGGCGGCCAGCTCACGCAACGAGTTTTCCGCGTCCTGGGCGGTCCCCTCGTTCCAGATGCCGGCCAGCACGACGCGCTCGAGGCGCAGCTGGCGGTATTCGACCTCGGTGACGTCCTCGAGTTCGGTGGAGAGGCTCGCACCGCGCTTCAGGGCGCGGCGTTCGGCCAACTCCTGCTGGTCACCGTCGGTGGACGAATGCTCGCCGGTGAGCTTGCTCAGGGCCTGGGCGCGTCCGGAAAGGACTCCCTCGTCCGCCGGAGCGCCAAAGTGGGTGCTCTTGCTGGCGGCGGCCTTGTCGCTGGCGAGGATCCGTTCGATGGCTGCCTGGATCTGGGCCTCGTCCATGTCGTTGTCCTGCGGGCCGGAAGGCTGTGGATTGGTCATGTTCCCCTTAGTTTGCTGTATTCCAGAATAGTGCCCCGCACCCACAGAAGCGTCCTTGTGTGTGGATTGATTGCCGGGGTGTCCGTGTTCGTTGGATGGATGCATCGTTTGCTCCTTGCCTGGGGCGCCGGGTGCATGCGGGACGCCCCCAAATTTGGTGTCCATGAAGCGCAGGGATCGTATGGGCCTCGATGGCGATTTCCTGGTTGCCGGGCAGCGCGTACGCGGCGGGGGCCATGTCGATCCCGGGGCGGGATGCCGCGACGGGGAACCTTTTTTGGAAAACGTCGGTGGTTTTCGAAGGTCCGCTGCGGAGGAAATGACTCTTCGGCGCAACACCCACAGACCCGGCAGGGGTCGACTTCCAGCCAAGGAGCCAAGGGCTCGCTCGGGGAAGGGCCCGCGGTCGATTGTGCGCTCGGTGCGTCTTACAGGTAAGTCATACGGAAAACTCTATCACTTGGCCCGGCCGTGCGCATTGAGGCATCTCACACCTAATTGTGGCCCGAAAACGGGCTCCGGGTTTGGGTTTGCCACCCCCGGGCGGTTAACCTGCCAACATGAGCCCGGAACATTATTTCAGCGCCCAGCCTTCCACCCCAGAGAAGCGGCGCCACATCAGCGTCAAGTTGCGTGGCGCCGTGCACAAGGTGCAAAGCTCCGGCGGCATCTTCAGCCCGGACAGGATCGACAAGGGAACCGCCATTCTTCTGGACGGTGTTCCGGACCCTTCAGCCGGCGGAAACCTCCTGGACATCGGCTGCGGTTGGGGACCAATCGCACTCTCGATGGCCATGGCCTCCCCCAAGGCGACGGTCTACGGGGTTGATGTGAATGAGCGAAGCCTCTCCCTGACCCGTGACAATGCCGCGACCCTGGGATTGAAGAACGTGGTCGTTGCGCTTCCGGAGGCAATCGACCCGGAACTGCAGTACAACACCATCTGGTCCAATCCGCCGATCCGGATCGGCAAGGAAGCCCTGCACGAGCTTCTGCTGCTGTGGCTGCCGCGACTTGCCCCGGGCGGGATTGCCTGGCTGGTGGTTCAGAAGAACCTCGGTGCGGACTCGCTGCAGAAGTGGCTGGGAACCGTCTTGCCGGAAGACTGGAGCATCGAACGGGTCTCGACGGACAAGGCCTTCCGCATCCTGAAAATCGCACGCCCCGAGGCTTCCTAGCCCCTACTACGCCGATGGCCGGATTCCCCTCCAGGGAATCCGGCCATCGTTTTCAGATCGCGGAGATCTCGCCCCGGGACACCAGGACCGCGGGGCCGCTGAGCACCACATGTTCCCGTCCCGTGGCACCTGGGGTGAACTCGATGCCCAGTTCGCCTCCGGGCACCTGCACCTTCCAGCTGAGGGTGTCCTGGGCCTGGGCCCAGTGGCGGGTGGCTGCTGCAGCGGCGCAGGCCCCGGTGCCGCATGACAGGGTCTCCCCCACACCGCGTTCGTGCACTCGCATGCGCAACGACCCAACCCCTTCGTGGACGACGGGGTCTGCGGCCAGGACGTATTCGACGTTTGTTCCGTGTGGGGGCAGTGGCTGGACATCGGGGATTGCAAAGAGTTCCAGGTTCTCCAATTCAGCGGCGTTGGCCAGGGCCACGACGGTGTGGGGGTTGCCCATGGAGATGCTCAGGGCGCCGCGGGCGTTGTCCAGTCCGGCGGTTGCCACCCTCGAATCAAGCCCGTTCTGCGTGGCTGCCTGCTCAAAAATAAATTCCCACGGGCCCATGTCCACGGCGTAGCCGTCTTCAAGGCGCGTCACGATTTTCACCCCGGCGCGCGTGCCAATGGGCAGCCGGGAGCCCACCGGAAGTTCCACCAGTTTTTCACTCAACAGGAAATGCATGAAGACGCGTACCCCGTTGCCGCACATCTCCGAGATCGATCCGTCGCCGTTGCGGTAGTCCATGAACCAGTAGGCCTCGGGACTCGATTCCAGGACTTCCCGGCCCTCGGCCAGGGTCTTGGAGGGCACCGCCCGAATCAATCCGTCGGCGCCGATCCCGCGGTGCCTGTCGCAAAGGGCGGCGACCTGTGCTTGATCGAGCTGGTGCTCGTCGAAGGGATCGGCAATGAGGACGAAATCGTTTCCGGTTCCATGCCCCTTGGCGTAGGGAAGGTTGCCCACGATGGACTGCAGGCTCGGGGTGGTCTCTGGTGTGGGGTCGTTCGCGCTCATGGTCTTAAGAATACGTGCAGCAAAACCCCGGTGCTCAATCACCCGAAACTCGCAGCCTTACGTCCTTCACTTTTGCCTGTTGGACCGCCTGCACCAGACGGTTTTGCCGATTTCTCGTGCGCCGATAAATAAGGTGAGCAGTGCGGGGGCTCCTGACCTGATCTGCAGTCCATATACGAATTCGTCCAGCATTCCTGCGCGACCGATCAGTTGTGGCGGTTCGGCGCCAGCAGTTGGGCGGAATGGGTTTTGTGGCCTAGTGAGATCGATTGCCTGTCCCTTGTGAGTAGCAGTACGATCGGTGTACTTCACTGAATTCCGTGAATACCTGTGTAGATGGTGTATCCGGTGTATTCCTAGGTATCTAAAACCACGCAACCATTGCCTCATCCCCCGTGCGGTGGGCTCTGACGGTTCGGCAGGTGAGCATGCGCCCGCATCAAGCCAGGGAATAGTGGATCCCTGGCTGCCAGGATGCCACCGTTGATACCAAAACCTTGGTGACGATCAAAGAGCGCTCCAGCAAGCAGGAAGCACCGAGCGTCAAAACGATTCTTTCCGGCCAGGTGCGTGTGCGGAATCAGGATTCCCGGATACGGGCCAGGACCTCGGGCACCAAGGTCTTGTTCATCGGGTCGAACCAGTTGACCCGGTCATCGGCCCCGAACCAGGTGACCTGGCGCCGGGCAAATTGCCGTGTGGCAATGACTGTCTTCTCCGTGGCTTCCTTAACCGACATGGTGCCATCCAGCACCGCCAGGAACTGCGCATAGCCGATGGCCCGCGAGGCGGTCTTCCCCTCCCGCAGCCCGTCGGCATCGAGCCGGCGCACCTCGTCCAGCAGGCCGAGTTCGACCATCTTCCCCACCCGCGCAGCCAACCGCTCATGCAGCAGCGCACGGTCGAGGTTCAGGCCGATCTGTACCGCAGGGGCGTGGTATTGCCGTTGGGGCATGAACGAGCTGAACGGCTTGCCACTGATTTCGTGGACCTCCAGGGCGCGGATCAGGCGCCGGTCATCGAGGTTCCTGGCCGCCGAGGCCGGATCCACCTCCGCCAGGCGTGCGGCCAAAGGGGCAATGCCAAATTCGGCGGCCTCTGCCTCCAGCCGCCGGCGAACTGCCGGATCGGTCGGCGGGAAGTCAATCTCGTCCAGCGCCGCCCGCACATACAGGCCCGACCCGCCAACCAGGATGGGCACCAGGCCGCGGTCGCGAATGCCGTCGAAGGCATGGCGCGCCTCGGCCTGGAAGCGGGCCACACTCGCCTCCTGGCGGACATCCATGATGTCGAGCAGGTGGTGCGGTACCCCGCCGCGTTCGGCCGGCGGAAGCTTGGCGGTACCGATGTCCATCCCGCGGTAGAACTGCAGGGCGTCTGCGTTCACGATTTCTCCGCCCAGCTCCTGGGCCAGGGCGATGGACAGGTCGGACTTGCCCGTGCCTGTCGGTCCCAGGACGGCGATCACCGGTAGTTTCATGGTCGGTGCCCTACTTGCGCGGGGGAAGCGCGGGCATGCCCAGGGACACTCCGCCGGTTCCGGTGGCGCCGGTGGCAGGGACGCCGCAGGAGTCGGCTTGCGCGCGGTCCCACGCATCCCCCGCCCTCGAACGGCGCACCGAATAGTCGCCAAGGGATGCGGGGTCGGAGACGAGGTGGAAGGCGGCCGCGCCAGTCACGGTGACGGTGACCAGGTCGCCGGGGCGCGGGATTTGCCCGCCCTCGGGGACGGAGAAGTGCACGAGGCGCTGGTCGGTGGACCGCCCGGAGAGCCGGTGGGTCTCCCCTGACTTGCGCCCGGCATGTTCGGTGACCATGACCTCGACGGTACGCCCGATTTGCCTGGCGTTTTCCTCGGCACAGATCCGGTCCTGCAGGGCGGTGAGCCGTTCGTAGCGTTCCTGCACCACGGCCTTGGGCAGCTGGTCGGGCAGGTCTGCGGCGGGAGTGCCGGGACGCTTGGAGTACTGGAAGGTGAAGGCACTGGAGAAGCGCGAGGCCTCCACCACATCGAGCGTCGCCTGGAAGTCCTCTTCCGTTTCGCCGGGGAATCCCACGATGATGTCGGTGGTGATGGCAGCCTCCGGAATGAGTTCCCGGACCTTGTCCAGGATGCCCAGGAACTTCTTGGACCGGTAGGAGCGGCGCATCTCCTTGAGGACCTTGTCCGACCCTGACTGCAGCGGCATGTGCAGCTGGGGCATGATGTTGGGGGTCTCGGCCATGGCCTCGATGACATCGTCGGTGAATGCGGCGGGGTGCGGGCTGGTGAAGCGGACGCGTTCCAGCCCCTCGATCTGGCCACAGGCACGCAGGAGCTTGCCGAAGGCCAGGCGATCCCCGAATTCGATGCCGTAGGAGTTCACATTCTGGCCCAGCAGGGTCACTTCGATGACCCCGTCGGCGACCAGTGCCTCGATCTCTGCCAAGATCTCCCCCGGCCGCCGGTCGCGCTCCTTGCCTCGGAGGGAGGGGACGATGCAGAAAGTGCAGGTGTTGTTGCAGCCCACGGAGATCGACACCCAGCCCGAATGCACCGAGTCCCGTTTCGTGGGCAGCGTGGAGGGGAAGACCTCGAGGGATTCGAGGATTTCCAGTTGGGCTTCGTTGTTGTGCCGTGCACGATCCAACAAGGCCGGCAGCGAACCGACATTGTGCGTTCCGAAGACCACATCGACCCAGGGCGCCTTGCGCAGGATGGTGTCCCGGTCCTTCTGGGCCAGGCAGCCGCCGACTGCGATCTGCATTCCCGGACGCTTTTCCTTGACATGCGCCAGCATGCCCAGGTTTCCGTAGAGCTTGTTGTCAGCGTTTTCCCGAACCGCGCAGGTATTGAAGACCACGACGTCGGCAATCTCGTCCCCGGGCTGTTGCTCGATGAGGCCGCTGGCCTCGAGGAGCCCGGATAGGCGCTCGGAATCGTGGACATTCATCTGGCACCCGTAGGTGCGGACCTCGTAGGTACGGGTCGGGGAGGCTGGTTCTTGCTCGTCGGTCATTGATATGGTCGCAGTCACCCGTCAAGCCTACCCAATTCTGCGCCGCAGACCGCCTTTCGGGAGGCCATTTTGGACTAGTCCTGCACGGCTCCGAAACGTTCCTCCCAGGCGGCATTGACGATGCGGAAGGCCACGGATGGCGAGTAGCCCTTGCGTGCCAGCATGCCCACCAGCCGTCGCACGCTCTTCTCACGGTCCACCCCCATCGATGGGGCCCGTAGCTTGCGTTCCACCAGGTCGCGGGCAGTCTCCTCCTCGGACTCCTCGTCGATCTGCTCCAGAGCATTTTCGGCGATGTCGCCTTCGATTCCCTTTTCCCGCAGTTCGCGCTTGATCGCCGCGCGGGCCAGGCCGCGGCTGCGGGCACGAGAGCGCACCCAGCTCTCGGCGAAGGCCTCGTCATCCACGAGCTGGATTTCCTCGAACCGGTCCAGGAGTTCCTCGGCAATGTGCTCGGGGACTTCCTTCTCGAGCATCTTGGTTTTCAGCTGTGCACGGCTCTTGGCCGAGGCGGTGAGCTGCCTCAGCAGGATGGCCCGCCCCTTGGTGGCATACTGCTCGTCCGTGAGCTCGATGGGTTCGGCGGGTTCCCGCAGCGTCTTGTCGCGGGTCCGCGGAGCCCGCTGTGAGGTGCGCCGGGAACCGGCTTGGGCGGAGCGACCGCCGTTGCCCCACGAACTTGCGCCGCCGGTGCCGCGCTTGGCGGTACGCGATGAACTGCGTCCTGCGTATCCGGCACGTTCCCCGAAGGCGGGCTTCGCCTCTGGCGGTCCGGGTGCCTCCTCGGGCGGCGGGGCCGTTGAGGCTGCCTGGCTGTGCGCCCAGACGGGAATTTCCGATGGGTCGCCCCAGTCCGAGTTGCCGTCTGCCGGGAACGACCAAAGCGGCCGTTCGGCTCCTGGTTGGGAGCCGGACGAACCGCCCTGGTGTTTGGTGGTGCCCACGGAACTAGGACTCCTTGACCACGCGCAACGTATCGCCGTCCTTGTCTTCGGCGTCTTGGCCAATGCCAAGCTTCTCGAGGATCTGGCGTTCGAGTTCGTTGGCGAGATCAGGGTTGTCGCGCAGGAACTTCCGCGCATTTTCCTTGCCCTGGCCCAGCTGGTCGCCGTCATAGGTGAACCATGCGCCCGACTTCTTGACGAAGCCCTGCTCCACGCCGATGTCGATGAGGCTGCCTTCGCGCGAGATGCCCAGGCCGTAGATGATGTCGAATTCGGCCTGCTTGAACGGCGGGGCCATCTTGTTCTTCACGATCTTGGCGCGTGTGCGGTTGCCGACCGGGACGGTGCCTTCCTTCAGCGTTTCGATGCGACGCACGTCGATGCGAATCGAAGCGTAGAACTTCAGCGCCTTGCCACCGGTGGTGGTTTCCGGGCTGCCGAACATCACGCCGATCTTTTCACGCAGCTGGTTGATGAAGATTGCTGTCGTGCGGGTCTGGCTGAGGCGCCCGGTGATCTTGCGCAGGGCCTGGCTCATCAGGCGGGCCTGGAGGCCGACGTGGCTGTCACCCATCTCGCCTTCGATTTCGGCCCGGGGCACGAGTGCGGCCACGGAGTCGATCACGACGATGTCGACGGATCCGGAGCCCACGAGCATGTCCATGATTTCCAGGGCCTGCTCGCCGGTGTCCGGCTGTGAAACCAGAAGTGCGTCGGTGTCGACGCCCAGCTTCTTGGCGTATTCGGGATCCAGCGCGTGCTCGGCGTCGATGAAGGCGGCAATGCCGCCAAGCCTCTGGGCGCTGGCCACCGCGTGCAGGGCGACCGTGGTCTTACCGGAGGATTCCGGACCGTAGATCTCCACCACGCGGCCACGCGGCAGTCCGCCAATGCCCAGCGCGATGTCGAGTGCCACCGACCCGGTGGGGATGGCGGCGATGGGTGCAACGGTCTTGTCGCCCAGTCGCATGACCGAACCCTTGCCGAATTGCTTGTCGATCTGTGCAAGTGCAGCTTCGAGGGCCTTCTCGCGATCTTTACCAACGGCCATTGTTCACCTCGGTTGTTAGGGCCACCCGATGAACGGTTTGGCCGGTACTCTTTGTCTATTCACGAGCGTACGACGGTTGGCCGACACTTTGGTTTCAGGGCGTCGTTGCTGTGGAAAACCGGCAACGTGCACCCCGACGAACTCTCACTGAGAAGTCTACACTCTTCCGAACAGATATTCGAAGGCGGTGGGCGTGTTCCTCGAATATTCTACCGCTCCTTGACCGGCTGGTCCCTGCCCAACCGGCGCTCGGGCGGCACATCCTGCATCTCGCACACCGCCAGCCACACGTCCCGCGGAGGGACCCCCTTGACCAGCGCCTCCTGGGCGCTGACCCCGCCAACGGCGGAGAGCACCAGGGAGGAAGCCAACGTGCGGGAATAGCCCGCACCGAACTCGTCGTCCATCAGACGCCAGAAATCACTCAATCGCACCTTCGCAATTGTGCCACGGGAAGCTTGGGCCTTAAGCAAAAAGCCCCCGCACCGGGGTCCTGTTCATGATGAACGGACACCGGCACGGGGGCCAAGGCCACGAAGCCCGGGTACACCACCGAGCCCGCTTGTTGTTGACTAGTGGCTCGGGGCCAGACGCTTGCCGAGTTCAACCGGATAGTCACCAGCGAATTCGCTGGTCAGGTCCACGGGGACCGTATCCGGAATGGTGATGCCTTCGGCGATGGCAACGCGGTCGCTGACCTCGCGGAGCATCAGTGACAGCGGCACCTCGAGGGCACCACAGATCGAGGAGAGAAGCTCGGATGAGGCTTCCTTTTGTCCGCGCTCGACCTCGGAAAGATATCCGAGGGAAACACGGGCACTGTGGGAGACCTCGCGCAAGGTGCGTCCCTGGCGTTGACGAACATCGCGGAGGACGTCGCCGATTTCGTGTCGAAGGACTACCATCTTGCGCTCCTCTTTGTCGCGGCGGACCTCGCTCTGTAGGCCCACATCACGCCAACGGACCACACCGTTTACCGATACTGGTTGCTTGACCATGTGCATTGCCTTTTGTTCTCCGGTCCTAGATGCCTTGTGGGGCGATCGGTGCGGGTCACTGTTTAGTGCCCGTCATGGGTAATAACTGCCGGGAGTCGTTTTTTGTTCCCCGCCCCCACCTTAGCCACTGCTGTGGGTGATTTTCCATAACTATCGCAAATCGATCTGCAATGGTGTCACAAAACGATTCATAGCCACCTTCCCCCATCAAGCTGTGTGCTTGCTGGGCGGGAGGTGGGAAGCAAGCAATTCCAGTGCCGCCAGGGTGCTCGAGATCCGGATCTGTGCCCGGTCACCGGAAAAACGGTGCTCGGTGAATCCGCTGCCCGATTCCGACGCATAACCCAGGAAGACCGTGCCCACGTCCTTGCCGTCATGCGCGTCCGGACCTGCAACTCCTGTCGCAGAGACGGACAGGTCGGCCCCGCAGGCGCGCCTGGCACCCTCGGCCATTTGCCGCGCCACGTCTCCGTCGACGGAACCACGTTCGGCCAGCAGCGCCGGATCCACGCCCAGCACGTTGGCCTTGACGGAATTCGAGTAGCTCACCACCCCGCCCTGCAGTACGGCCGAGGCGCCGGGCACCTCGGCAAGCGTTGCCGCGATCATTCCGGCGGTCAGGGATTCGGCGGTGGCAATGCTGGTCCCGGCGGCGATGGCAGCGGCAACAACGCGGCCGGCCAGCTCGGTGCCGGGGTTTGCGTCCATGGGCTGTGTCATCTCCGTCGATCCTTGGATGTTGGCGCGGGGTGGTGGCTAGGAGCGGGTGGTGGCTGCCGCGCGCAACTGCCAGGCCTTGAACAGGTAGTCCAGGCCGGTCACCACGGTGACGGCCAGGGTCAGCAGCATCACGATGAACGCCACCACGTGCAGCCAATCCAAGGTGTGGGTCCAGGGCAGGAGATAAAGCACGATGGCCACAGCCTGCATCACTGTCTTGAGCTTGCCGCCGCGCGAGGCGGCCATGACACCGTAGCGGATGACCACGAAGCGCACCAGGGTGATGCCCCATTCGCGCACCAGGATCACGAGGGTGATCCACCAGGGCAGCTCGGCCAGGATCGAGAACATCACCAGCGCCGAACCGGTCAGCAGCTTGTCGGCGATCGGGTCGGCAATTTTGCCGAAGTTGGTGATCAGCCCGCGGCTGCGGGCCAGGTCCCCGTCCAGCTTGTCGGTGTACATGGCCACGGCGAAGATCGCCACGGCCACCCAGCGCATGAGTCCGTATTCCTTCTCGTCCGCCACCAGGGCCCAGATGAAGAACGGGACCATGAGGATGCGCAGCGTGGTGAGCACGTTGGCGATGTTCAGGGTCGGGACATGGGCGGGTTGCTGTTCTGCTGGGGATTCAGTCACGCTTCTAGGCTACCTTCCGGTAAGGTTCCAGGCGTCTTCCGAGCCCTCTTCGTCGGCACCGTCGTGGTAGTCAACTGACTCTTCGAACCCGTCGAGGTCCTCGGCGACCAGGTCCGTGCCGTAGTGGTTGGCGTTGGCGTTGTCCGCCAGCGCCGCCTCGGTCGCGGTGGGGACCACGTCGCCGGCGCCGCCTTCGTCGCCGCGCATGGCTGCCAGCACCTCGGGCAGGTCATCGGGCTTGACCAGCACGTCGCGGGCCTTGGAGCCCTCGGAGGGACCCACCACGCCGCGGGACTCGAGCAGGTCCATGAGCCTTCCGGCCTTGGCAAAGCCGACGCGTAGCTTGCGCTGGAGCATCGAGGTGGAACCAAATTGCGTGGTCACCACCAGCTCGGTGGCCTGCAGCAACAGCTCCAGGTCATCTCCGATGTCGTCATCGATCTGCTTCTTTTGCACCTCGGGGGCGACGTCGTGTCGGTATTCGGCCTTCAGCTGGCCCTTGACGTGTTCGACGACGGCGTGGATCTCGGACTCGGTGACCCAGGCACCCTGGACACGCATGGGCTTGGAGGTGCCCATGGGCAGGAAGAGCGCGTCGCCCTGGCCCAGCAGCTTCTCGGCGCCCGGCTGGTCAAGCACCACGCGGGAGTCGGTGACCGAGGAGGTGGCAAAGGCCATGCGCGAGGGCACGTTGGCCTTGATCAGGCCGGTGACCACGTCCACGGACGGGCGCTGGGTGGCAAGCACCAGGTGGATGCCTGCGGCACGCGCCAGCTGGGTGATTCGCACGATCGAATCCTCAACATCGCGCGGGGCAACCATCATGAGGTCCGCGAGCTCATCGACGATGACCAGGAGGTACGGGTATGGCTTCATCACGCGCTTGGAGCCCTCGGGCGGGACCGCCTTGCCGTTTTTGACAGCCTTGTTGAAGTCGTCGATGTGCTTGAAGCCGAAGTTGGCCAGGTCGTCGTAGCGGGTGTCCATTTCGCGGACCACCCACTGCAGGGCCTCGGCGGCCTTTTTCGGGTTGGTGATGATCGGGGTGATCAGGTGGGGCACGCCCTCGTAGGCGGTGAGTTCCACGCGCTTGGGGTCGACCATGACCATGCGAACCTCGTCCGGGGTGGCACGCATCAGGATGGAGGTGATCATCGAGTTCACGAACGACGACTTGCCGGCACCGGTGGCACCTGCCACCAGCAGGTGGGGCATCTTGGCGAGGTTCGCGACTACGAAGCCGCCCTCGACGTCCTTGCCCACGCCCATGACCATGGGGTGCTCGGTCTTGCGGGCATTGTGGCTGCGCAGCACATCTCCCAGCACCACGATTTCCTTGTCCGCATTCGGGATCTCGATGCCGATCGCGCTCTTGCCGGGGATCGGGGAAAGGATGCGCACATCCGAGGAGGCCACCGCGTAGGAGATGTTCTTGGACAGGGCGGTGACGCGCTCGACCTTGGTGCCGGAGGCCAGTTCGATCTCGTAGCGCGTGACCGTCGGGCCGCGGGAGAAACCGGTGACCTTCGCGTCGACCTTGAACTGGTCCAGCGTGTCGGTGAGGGCAGCGACGACCGCGTCGTTGGCCTCGGAGCGCTGCTTGGACGGCGGGCCCGCGGGCAAGAGGTCGGAGCCCGGCAGCGTGTAGGCGACGTCCCCGGAGAGCTGGAGCTGTTCGGTGCGTGCAGGAATCGGCGGCAGCGGGGCGGCGGCGGTGCGCGCGGGGATCTGCGGGATCGCGCCGGTGGCGACGTCGTCGTAGTTGGTGAGGTCGATGGCGCTCATGGCCTGGGTGTCGGCCTCGGGCTCCCGGCCCAGACCCACCGCGTCCATGATCGCGGCGCGCTCGCGCTCGTCCTTGGTCGGGCGGCGCACTCCCGGACGGATCGCGGGCTCCTCGTGCGCGGCGTCCACTGCCTCGTCGTAGAGGTCCACCGGGTGGCTTCCCGGTGCGGCGGTGTGGTCGTAGGCGTCGGTGATGACCGCCTGGTCGTAGGCGACGTCGCCGGTGTACGCGGCCTCCTCGGCGGCCAACGCCTCGGCGTCCCGGTCCTTGCCGAAGAGCCGCATCTTCTTGCGCGGCTTCTTCTGCGGTTCCTCGGACTCGTACAGGTAGGACTGGTCGTGCTCCTCCCCCGTCAGCTCCACGCCGCCGGACCGGGTGCTGCCCTCGGGGTGCTGGCCCATGAGCTTTTCGTAGCCCTCGCGGAAACGCGCGGGGATGTGCCGGAAGGGGGTGGCGGTGAGGATCATCAGGCTCAGCAGCGCGAGTACGATCATCACGGCCATGGCCCCGGGACCGGAAATCAGCCCCGCAAGCGGGACGGAGACCAGGGCGCCGAGCATTCCGCCGGCTCCCCAGAGATCCTCGAAGGGCGCGGAGACCGAGGGAAGTCCCCCGGCGACATGGGAGATCCCGGATCCGGCCAGCGAGAGCAGGGCCAGTCCGATGCCCACGCGGTTGTTGGCGCGGTGTTCCTCGGGCCAGCGGAAGAGCCGGATGGCGCCGATGAGCAGGATCGGGGGCATGAGCGCGGCCATGAACCCGAAGGTCCCGCCGGCCACTGCATGCACGAACCCGCCGTAGCTGCCCACCCCGCGCAGCCCCCACCACTCCACGGAGGCAATGACGATGGCAAGGATGACCAGGAAGAGACCGGTCCCGTCGCGGCGCACCTCGTAGGGCGGGTGCACGTCGCGGCCGACCTTGCGGAAGGCACCGCCGGTGACGCGCGCGATGCCCATCCAGGCCGAACGCACCATGCGCACCGGCAGCGGGAAGTCGTGTTCTACCGGTGCGGGTGCGCTCTTGGAGTTTCGGGTCGTCTTGGACGAGGAGGTCGACGCACGCGGTTTGCGCGTGGTTGTCTTCCCTTCGCCTTGCGAGGAGGTACGTGGGGCCATGGCTCTAGGGTATCGCCCACGGGGGTCCGAAGCCTGAATTTACACGGTTCGCCGGGGCTTGGGCACCATGGAGACTTGTCACAGCATCTGAGCATCCGCGCCTTTCAGGGCGCCGACGAATTCGTCGAGCTCGGTCCGGTCGGCGCTTTGCACGGGTCCAACGTGACGTGGAGCATCATCACCGCCACCGGGTGCGCACCGTTGATCCCGACCCGACGCCTGTGTCACGGGGACCGTTTTCAACGATGTTTCGACCGCCGGATCGGTGTTTGCATCACGCGGAGCCATGCCGGGAAGCCGGTTCGCAGAAGTGGATTCCGTGAACCGTCACGACCGCGATACGTCTGGTTGATCGAGGAACCCTGCCAGCCGGGCAAGTCGCAGCCCCACATGCAGATCGCGCTGGACCGTGCCCAGCCGCAGGTCAACGCCGGCCACTTCGGTGAGCCGCTCCAGCCGGTAGTAGATGGTGGACCGGTGCACGTTGAGCACCTGCGCGGTGCGCTGGATGTCCCCGGCACTGTCGAGGAAGGCCTCCAGCGTCACCGCCAAGAGGCGCGTCTTCTTCTCCTGCAGGATATGCCGCACGGGGGCGGGAAGGTCCTGCACCGCAAGGCCGTCCAACGGCAAGGCGGCCAGAACGCCGTCGGATCCCGTGTCGGAGAAGTGGACCGCCACCGGGTGGTCGGCGGGTGCCAGGCTGGTGGCGCGAAGAGCCCAACCCGCGCGCCGGTAGGAATCGCGCAGGCCATCCAGGGGCGCCAGCGGACCGATGCCGGCCCGGGACGGAGCGAGCTGGGGACGGGTGAGAATGCGTGCCAAGCGAGGGGCAACCACGGGCCGGGGGAAAATCAGCACGCCGTTGCCTTCATTGCTCACGCCGCCAATCACGCTGGCCGTCGAGGTGTCGTTGACGAAACGGATGGTTTGCGCGACCGCCTGCTCGACCCGTGCGAGGGCCGTTGGTGTGGCCTCCACGGCCCCGGGCCCGATCGCCACTGCGCAGTAGTGCTCGGAAACCCCGAAGATTTCCTCGCTGAGCAGCATTGCCGCCGCTCCCTGGCATCGTTCGTCGTCGTGGGAGACGAGGTCCACGGCCAGGGAACTCGAGCGGGCCTGCAGGGCCCTGGCGCTCGAGTCGCGCGCCTCCATGAGCCGGCTGATGCGACCGAGCTGGTTCTCGGCGACGCCGCCGACCGGAGTTGCGGCGTCGGTGCCGTCCATCGGGGTCAGCATCAGGTACCCGACGATGTGCCGGTCGGCCCGCAGAAGCCGATACATGACCACGGGCCCGACACCGTCCACATCCTGGATGGCACTGGCCCGGTGCGCGGTGGCGGGGATGTCCCACGAATCGCTGTGTGCCAGGATGCGGGAGAGCCGCAGCCGGTCCTCCGGAGACTCGTGGATTGAATAGGCGACGACCCGCATGGTGCGATCCAGCACCACCAGGCGCCGTTCCAGGGCTTCGGACAGGTCCTGGATGGCGTCGTGGAGTTCGGGCGTGCGGTTCATCCACCCAGTCTAGGTCGGCTCCGGAACGCGTCACGAAGATATTGCGACACAGTGTCGGAAATGATGGGCGGGAAGTTCTACCGCATGCCACTGTGCCGCACATCACTAATTCCTAAGGTTGAGGGGACGAACAAGCACCATTTCCTCCAGAAGGGGTTTTTCATGCAGACCACCATCAACCAGCCGCGCGGCCGCCGCATCGCAATCATCGGCGCCGGCATCAGCGGGCTGACGCTTGCCATCGAGCTGCGGCGCCGCGGCCTGGACCCGCTGGTTTTTGATCGGGTGTCGGAACTGCGCGAAGTCGGCGCGGCCGTCGCGCTGTCGGCCAACGCGACACGCTACCTCGACGAGCGAACCGGCATCGGGGCCGGCCTGGCAGCGGCGGCGGCCAGCGTGGACGGGCTGGTGTTCCGCGATGGCCGAGACGGCCGGGTCATCGGGCGGATATCTTCGCGCGATGAGTACCAGGCCGCCTGCGGTGCGCCGTACTACGGGATCCACCGCGCGGATCTGCAGAAGCTGCTGGTGGACCGCCTCGGCGGCGAGGGCCTGCACCTGTCCAAGGAATGCGTGCGGATCGAGGAAACCGCCGATGCCGTTCGCCTCCACTTCAGCGACGGCGACACCGTCGAGGCCGATCTGGTCATTGGCGCGGACGGGGCCCGGTCGACGGTGCGCCGCCACGTCGTGGGATACGACGACGCCCAGTTCTCCGGCTGTTCCGGCTGGCGCGGGATCGTGGCCCCCGAGGCCCTGGCGGACCTTCCGGATCCGGAGGCCATCCAGTTCTGGATGGGGCCCGGCGGCCATCTGCTGCACTACCCGATCGGCAGCGGCGAGCAGAACTATCTGTTGGTCCGCCGGCACGGCGGACCGTGGGAGGGTCCTGCCTGGGCCACGGCCGACGAGGAAGGAGCCCATCTTGCGGCCTTCGAAGGCTGGCATCCTGCCGTGCAGCAGATGATCGGCGCCGCACCGACCGGAGACCGCTGGGCACTGTTCCAGCGTCCGCCGCTGCACCAGTGGAGCCGCGGAAAGGTGACCCTCATGGGAGATGCCGCCCATGCACTGGTTCCGCATCACGGGCAGGGAGCGAACCAGTCCATCGAGGACGCCATTGTCTTGGCCGATTGCCTCATCCAGGGGCTGGAGGACGGTTCCGGCTGGGACGCCGCACGCCAGCGCTACCAGGACGTGCGCATCGAAAGGACCCGCAGGGTCCAGATCGCCTCGGCCACCACCGCCGATGTCCTGCACCTCCCCGACGGCGAACGCGCCGATGCCAGGAACGCCCGGCTTGCAGCACCGGACGCGTGGGAACGCCACCTGGCCTGGATCCACGAGTACCAGGCAGCACGCTCCCTCCAGCCCGCCTCGGCCTGACCGACTCCCAGGCTTGCCCCAAATCCGGAAGGTATGTTCATGAATCCACTGTCACCCGCCCTGCGCTCGCGCTCTCCACTGCTGGTCGTCGCCCTGTGCTTCGCAGTCATCGTCCTGGACGGCTACGACCTCATGGTCTTCGGCGCCATCGTCCCCGTGCTTCTCGAATATCCGCAGTGGGGGCTCAAGGCCAGCGAGCTGGGCATCATCGGCAGCCTCACCACCCTCGGCATGCTCCTGGGCGCCTTGCTGGTCGGCACACTCTCGGACACCTTTGGCCGGCGCCGGGTCATGTTGATCAGCACCATCTGGTTCAGTGTGCTGACCTTGGTGAGCGCCGCGGCCCCGAGTCCGGAAATATTTGGCCTGGCCCGGCTACTGGCCGGAATCGGTCTGGGCGGCGTCATGCCAACTGCCATCGCGCTGACCGTCGAATACGCACCTGTAGGAAGGAAACAGCTATACAACGCCTTGATGTTCGTTGGCTACTCGGTCGGCGGGGTGTTGGCAGCGCTGACGGCGCTGGTGTTCATCGAGCCCTTGGGCTTCAGGTGGCTGATCGCCTTCGGGGCCTTGCCCGCCCTTGTCCTGGTGCCGCTGATCGCAAGGCACCTGCCCGAATCCATGACCTACCTGCTCAGACGCGGAGAAACCGGGCGCGCGGAGGAACTGGCCAGGATCTATGGAATTGTTCCTGCGGCCATCCCGCCCGTGGCAGGCTCGCGCCGCGCCTCCGTATTGCGTTATCTGGTTGGTCCGGGCCGCCTGCGTCCCTTGGTGCTGTTCTCGATCGCTTCGTTCGCCGGACTGCTGCTTGTCTATGGCCTGAACACCTGGCTGCCGCAGATCATGCGCTCCGCCGGCTATCCGCTGGGCTCCGCGATAGGTTTCCTGCTCGTGCTGAATCTGGGTGCTGTTCTCGGCAGCGTGGCCACGGCGTTCCTGGCCGACAAGTTGGGCTCGCGGATCGCGGTGACGGTGGCCTTCACGGCTGCGGTCATCACCCTGGTGGGCCTCAGCCTGCAGCCGACCGCGCTGCTGCTCTACGCGTTCGTGGCCTTGGCCGGGCTGGGATCGATCGGCACCCAGATCCTTGTCAACGGTTACGCCGCAGCATATTTCCCGGCCTGGACCCGAGGGACTGCCGTGGGGATCACCCTCGGCGTGGGAAGACTCGGTGCCGTGGTGGCACCGCTCATGGTGGGGCTCATTCTGGATTCCGATTTGGGCTTCGAATGGAACTTCTATTCATTCCTGCTGGCAGCGGCACTGGGCCTGATCGCGGTACTGCTGATCCCCCGGGCGCGGCAGGATGATCCCGTTGAAGGTCGCGAGGCCGGCGTCGCCGCAATGGAACACTGAGAAGTCCGCTGCGTGGCCTGTCGTCTGGCAAACGGGCCGACGACAGGCCGGATACCCACGGGTACCGTCTTTGGCTTGAACCGGACCGGACGCCGGGGATCGCGGCCAATCCGAGCTTTCATCATTCGCTCCGCGCATCGGCGCTCATCGTCATGCAGCCAAGGTTGCAGGTATCTGCGAGCGAATGGAATTCGAGTCAAGACACAGGTACCCCGCGCCGGCAAAAACCGATGCGGGGTACCTGTGTACAAGCGGGAGGGCGTAAGGCCTAGGCCTCGAGCACGACCGGGACGATCATGGGCTTGCGGCGCAGCTTGCGCGAGACCCACGAGCCGACGACGCGGCGCACTACCTGCTGCAGCTGGTGCGTGGTGTGCGTCGGGTTGTTGCGCACCGCTTCCTCGATGGCCTCGGCGATCTTCGGCTTGATCTCGTCAAACACCGAATCGTCCTCGGCCACGCCGCGGGCGTGGATGTCGGGTCCGGAAATCAGCTTGCCGGACTGGCGGTTGATCACCGAGATGACGGAGATGAAGCCCTCCTCGGCGAGCGTGACACGGTCCTTGAGGTCCTCGTCGGTGATGGTGCCGACCTTGGAGCCATCGACGTAGACGTAGCCGCAGTCGACCTGGCCGACGAGCTTGGCGACGCCGTCCTTGAGGTCGACGACCGAGCCGTCCTCGGTGAGCAGCACGTTCTCCGCCGGCACGCCGGACTGGGCCGCGAGGCGGGCGTTGGCGATCAGGTGGCGGGTTTCGCCGTGAATCGGCATCACGTTCAGCGGCTGGATGATGTTGTAGCAGTACAACAGCTCGCCTGCCGAGGCGTGGCCCGAGACGTGGATCTTGGCCATGCCCTTGTGGATGACGTCGGCACCCAGGCGCATCAGCCCGTTGATCACGCGGAACACCGAGTTCTCGTTGCCCGGGATCAGCGAGGAGGCCAGGATGACGGTGTCGCCCGGGCCGACCTGGATGCGGTGGTCGCCGGTGGCCATGCGCGAGAGCGCGGCCATCGGCTCGCCCTGCGAACCGGTGGACATCAGCACGACCTTGTTGTCGGGCAGCTTGTCCACGTTCTTCATGTCCACCAGGATCCCGGCGGGGATGTGCAGGTAGCCAAGCTTCTCGGCGATGGTCATGTTGCGCACCATGGAGCGGCCGATGAAGGCCACCTTGCGCCCGTGGACCTGTGCGGCGTCGATGACCTGCTGCACGCGGTGCATGTGCGAGGAGAAGGAGGCGACGATGATGCGCTTGCGCGCACGGCCGAAGAGGGCCTCGAGCACCGGGCCGATTTCCTTTTCCGCGGTGGTGAAACCGGGGACATCAGCGTTGGTGGAGTCGGGCATGAACAAATCCACGCCCTCGTCGGCCAGGCGGGCGAAGTGGCGCAGGTCTGTGATGCGGCCATCGAGCGGCAGCTGGTCCATCTTGAAGTCACCGGTGTGCAGCACGTTGCCGGCCTCGGTGCGGATGAAGACGGCAAGCGCGTCGGGGATCGAGTGGTTGACTGCAACAAACTCGGTCTCGAACGGGCCGAAGGTCTCCACGTCGCCCTCGGCAACCTGGCGCAGCACCGGCTTGATGCGGTGCTCCTCCAGCTTGGCCGAGATCAGTGCGAGGGTCAGGCGCGAGCCGATCAGCGGGATGTCCCCGCGCAGGCGCAAAAGGTACGGCACGGCACCGATATGGTCCTCGTGGCCGTGCGTGAGCACGACGCCGACGACGTCATCGAGGCGGTCCTTGATGTAGCTGAAATCGGGCAGGATGACGTCCACGCCCGGCTGGTGCTCCTCGGGGAAGAGCAGTCCGCAGTCGACGATCAGCAGCTTGCCGTCGATTTCGAAGACGGCCATGTTCCGCCCGATCTCACCCAGGCCACCGAGCGGCACGATGCGCAAGGTGCCCGGCTTGAGCTTGGGCGGAAGGTTGTGAAGCACCGTATCGGTGGTCCCAACGGAGGAATCGGTCATGAATAACTTACCTTTCTAGAGCTCCCATCCGCCCTCGCGCAAATCGGTGCGGATGGTTTCGAGTTCCGTTTCCGACGGTGCCACAAGCGGCAGCCGGACCACGGTGTTCGGCAGGACTCCCTGCCAGTTAAGAATGTGTTTTGCAGCAACGGCGCCCTGGACGTGGCTCATCACCGCGCGCTGGATCGGGTCCAGCTCGAAGTGGGCCTTGCGGGCGGTTGCCAGGTCCCCGGCGAGCATCGCGTCGACCAGGATGCGGTACTGGGCCGCGGCAATGTGGGCTGTCACCGAGACGACGCCGACGGCGCCTGCAGCCATCAGCGGCAGGGTCAGTCCGTCGTCGCCCGAGTAGACGTCGAGGTCGGTGTTCGCCAGCACCGTGGTGGTGGACTGGTAGTCGGCCTTCGCGTCCTTCAGCGCCACGATGTTCGGGTGCTGTGCCAGCGCGATGATGGTCTCGGGGCTGATCGCAATTCCGGCGCGGCCCGGGATGTCATAGAGCATCACGGGAAGCTCGGTGGCCGAGGCGATGGCCTCGAAGTGGGCCTTGACGCCGGCCTGGGAGGGCTTGTTGTAGTACGGGGTGACGATCAGCAGGCCGTCGACGCCGATTTCCGCGGCGCGCTTGGACAGCGAGATGGAGTGCGCGGTGTCGTTGGTGCCGGTTCCGGCGATGACCTTGCACCGGTCCCCCACGGCGTCCTTCACGGCCTTGAACATGCCGAGGTTTTCCTCGTCGGTCAGCGTCGAGGTTTCCCCGGTGGTGCCGGTGACGACCAGGCCGTCGCAGCCGTCGTCGACGAGCTTGGTGGCCAATTTGGCTGCAGCGTCGTAGTCGACCTCCCCGTTGTCCTTGAAAGGGGTCACCATGGCGGTGAGCACCGTTCCGAAGGTGTAGTTCTTGCGCGGGGTATGCAATCCAGATTCAGCCATGACTCCAAGGTTACACTTTGCACGCACCAAGGATTGATTCGGCGCAGGCGTTTAGGCTGTAAACATGACGCAATTCTCCTCCCGCGGCACCCGCCACCGCGCTCCGGGCACCGCCGCGGCCGGACCACGCACGCGCATCGCCGGTGTGGATGCTGCCCGCGGGCTCGCGCTGCTGGGGATGGTCGCGGTGCACATCATGCCGCTGCGGATCCTGGACGCCGACGGATCGCCGGCCGCCACATGGGCCGCCACCCTGTTCTCCGGCAGGGCCTCGGCGCTCTTCGTGGTGCTGGCAGGGGTGGGGCTCGCACTGTTCTCCGGCGGCTCCGGGAACATCGGTGCGCCCAAGCTTGCGGGGGTGCGCCGCTCGGTTGCAGTGCGGGCACTGCTGGTCTTCGTGCTTGGGCTGGGACTGGGCATGCTCGAGACAAATGTTGCTGTCATCCTGGTGCACTACGCGGTGTTGTTCCTGTGTGCGATCCCGTTCCTGGGGATGCGCGCCCGCACGCTGGGTTTCTGGGCAGCCGGCTGGCTGCTCCTCTCCCCCCTTGCCCTGTATCTGGCCCGCCCCTGGGCCATGGAGCTGCTCGATCCGCACCGGCTGGGTGCCTCCCCGCTGCCCGAGGACCTGTTCACCCCCGCGGTGTTCCTGGCCGACCTGCTGCTCACCGGCTACTACCCGCTGCTTCTCTGGTTCGGTTTCATCCTGGCGGGCCTCTGCGTGGGGCGCCTGGCACTGGCCCGTCCCCCGGTGGCCCTGGCCATTGGCGTGGCGGGCGCAGCGCTCGCGGTGGGAGCCAAGGCGCTTTCGGCCTGGTTGCTCGCCCAGCCCGGTGCGTTCGCCTCGCTCACCGAAGCAGCCAACCTGGGATCCAAGGATCTGTCGGTGGCGCTGGTGACCGGCCAGCGCCTGCGCGATGCCGCAGACAGCGTCTGGTTCCTGGCGATCTCGGCACCGCATTCGGGCGCCCCGCTGGATGCGCTGCACGTCGTTGGCTGCGCGCTGGCGGCGCTGGGCGCCGCTCAATTGCTCTGCATGGCCCTGTCAGCACTGCTCGGGTCGGTGGGCGAGATGCTGCTCTGGCCACTGACCGGGGCCGGCGCCGCAACGCTCACGCTCTATGCCGCGCACCTGTTGGCACTGGATCTTTTCAGCGACTTCTCCGCCCCGCTGCCGCGCACCGGCTTGTACATCATTTACGCGGTCGGCTGCCTGCTTGCAGGGCTGGTCTTCAAGTTCCTGGGGCGCCGCGGACCGCTCGAGGCGCTGGTGCATGCGGTGTCGCGGACGCTGGGACGCAGCAGCTAAAGGCCTGCGACCCGATCCTGGTCCCGCTATTGCCGGTTCCGTTCGCCGGTGACGTCGTGGATCGATGGTGCCACCGGTGCGCGCGGCAACGGAATTCAACGACGAGAAGACGACGCTGGGGCCGAAAAGGAACCCCGATGCGCAGGTTCCTTCGCTGACGCGGGACGGTGGTGAACCGTCGATGACGGCCCGGCGACCGGGTTAGAGGTAGAGGACGAGGGTTCCCGGGTCGAAACCCAATCCGGCGGGAGCGAACCCGTGTCGCTCATAGAGGAAACGCGCGGGGTTTCCCGTTTCGACGCTGAGGCTGATCGCGGGCAATGCGCTGGAACGTGCCTGTTCGAGGATTCCGGCGATGAGACGGTTTCCGAGTCCGCGCCGCCGTTGCGCCTCGGCAACCCAGAGACAGAGTTCAGGGATCGACTCATCGACAAAGCCATAGCCCGGGCTGGCAGCCGCGAAGTAGCGCAGCCAAACGACACCGACAGCACTGCCTTTCGCGTCTTCCGCGACAAGGCCGAAGTCCTTGGTTCCGGGCCACTCGGTGAAATAGTGCGCCATGGCAGGAATCCGGGCGATTTGCTCGAGTGTGAACCTGGGACCCGGCCAGTTCATGTTTCCCAACGTGGCTCGCGCAAGCAAATCCTGTTCAACGAACCGGAGCACACGAAGCGTGGACGTTTCTCCCGCGTTCATCGTCATGACTCTTACCCTACCCATTCAGGACTGCTGCTTCCACGGTCCACACGGTCTCCCCCGCTGCCTATGGACCGGAAACCAGGACGATGGTCTGCAGCAGGCCCGGAACCAGCACCAATCCCAGGATGCCCGAGGCCATCGCCCAGCCGAGCCGTCCGAAACGGAATGCCAGCCAAGCACCCACCAGCCCCAGAAGCATGGGCGCGGCCATGAACCACGCCGGCAGAAGGGCACCGGTTCCTGTCCAGTCGGGCAGCAGCAGCGTGACGGCCACGGCAAGAAGCATCAGGGTCCAAGTGGCGACCGGCTTTCTGCCGCGGGGCGGAACGCCGTTTTCCTGCGGTGATGGCACGGTCACGAAGTACCCCCTCTCGCGCTTTCGAGGCCGGGTGCGCACAGCGCCCCGGAGTCCATGGCCGCCCGGTGCGTCGCCCGCACCCACTCGGTCCTCAGCTCGCCGTACAGGTGGGGAAACATTTGGCCGTCTCCGCCGTCCTCGAAGCGGATTTCGATTCCCGCGGCGGCGATTGCGAAGCCGTCCTGCTCCAAGACCATCAGATCGCCCGAGTAATCGGCATAGATGTAGGCAGCGACCGCCTGCAGCTGTTGCGGGGACGAGCAGTGGATGAAGCCGACCTGCTCAAGGGTCGCCCCTCGTGTCGACTGCCGATAGACGCCGGTGGTTTGGGCTTGTTCCCAGAAATCCAGTTCGGCCAGGTGCAGGATTGTCGTCATGCTCCCAGCGTAGACAGATGGCCTCAAGTCCGGTCTTTTGAACCGCCGACCGGGGAAATCCAAGGCAGACCTCAGAGCCCTATATCAGCGCTTTTTCCAGAATCTCTCGGGCGGCGGCATGTTCCCTGGCGGTGCCCCGATCCATCAAATCGGCTGCGATCAGCAAGCGAGGTACAGCGCGAGGGGCAACCGGGCCACTGATGACACGAAGTATGACGTTCGACTTATCGGGCGTCGATGGCATCAGCATGTAGTCGTCGACCACGTCTTGAAACTCCTGGCGCACCACATAGGCTTCATGCTCTTGAGCCTGAAGCAACCCTGAGTCCGGATGGGAGACGCCGGTCGCCAGCAGGCGGTTGTCTTCACGCATGTCCCCGAGATCGCCGGGCGGGGCCCGGAAATGCCTGGCCTCGGCCCGATCGACGAGCCAAGCACCAAGCTCGTCCCGAAGACTTTGATCATGCTTGAGCTGGTTGATCCTCGCACGCGCCCTAGAGGGTCTGTGGGACTCAGCTACATAGCCATCAAGCATGAGTGCAAGCTCCCAAGCGCTCTCTTCGGTCAATGGTCGACCGCCCGATTTTCGGCGTTGGGCATGTTTGGAAACCGGCTCTCGAATGATCCACGCTCTACCGACCTTGAAGGCATCAATCTTTCCGGATTCGGCCAGTTTCCTGACGCGCCTCTCAGAGACGTCGGCCTCCGCCGCGTAGTCGGCAACACTCCTATCCATGCCATAACTATACCGTTTTCGGTATAGTTATGGTCAATTTTGGCCAGAACTATACCGACTTCGGAAACGTTGTGGTCGGCTTTCGCACCAATGGGCCAAGCCAGTGATCCTCAGATGCTCGGCCCAAGCGAAAATGCCGCGGAAAATATGGCGGTGAATCAATTGCGGCTCCCGAAGATCTCGCGTAGCTGCAATACACGGGCAGACACGAAGTCAGCCTCGCCAGCCGCAAGCCGTTCAAGCGTCGTTGCGCCGACCATCGAGCCAGGCAAAATCGAGCGGAGCAACTTCATTAACGGAAAGAAACCGGCGGATCATCTCGATCCACCGGATTCTTTCCAGGCTCCTACTACTTATTCAGCTCCAGACCCACGAGCACCGGATCGTGGTCCGACGAGCGGAACTGGTCCGGGGAGAACAGCTGTGCCACGTTGTAGTTGTAGCGGCTGTACTCGTAGGCCACGGACTCGGTGGCGTTGATGTTCCAGATGTCTTGTCCGGTGACCTGCTGCGCCACCTCGCGTGAGGCAAGAATGTGGTCCAGGGAGCCGGTGCGGCCGCCAAAGAGGTAACTGCGGGTATCCGCGGCTGCACCAAGATCCACGTATCCGGCCCCGGCCAGGACCTGGATCGGTTCCTCGGCGGAGTACGCGTTGAAGTCCCCTGCAAGCAGCACCTTGTTGGTGTTGCGTTCCTTCTTCAGTCCCTCCGCGAATCCCACCAGGGCCTTGGCCTGCTCCACGCGTGCGGCGTTCCAGGCCCCGGCACCGTCTCCCCTGTCGGCGTTCGCCGAGCCGTCCTTCGGGTCCGAGCCCTTGGACTTGAAGTGGTTGGCCACGACCAGGAAGCGGGTCTGGGCATTTCCGCCCACGCGCTGGAAGGCCTGGGCCAGGGGGTCGCGTGCATTGTCGAACGCCGCATCATCCAGGATCACCGACTCGTCAATGGGCTTCACCTCGATGTTCTTGTAGATCATCGCCGTGCGAATGACGTCCTCGTCGGCGGGAACTGCCACCGGGCTTGGCACGAACTTCCACTGCTGTTTGCCGGCTGCCCGGTTCAGCTCCTCCACCAGGGTTCCCAGCGCGTGGTCGCGATCGAGCCCGAAGCGGGCGGAGTTTTCGATCTCCTCCAGCACCACGACGTCGGCGTCGAACGTGTTCAGTGCCGAGACGATCTTGGCTTGCTGGCGCTGCAGGTTTTCCTCGTTCGCTGCACCGCGTGCGTCGCAGCCGCCGCGCACCGTGACCGGCTGGCCGGCGCGGTCGGTGTAGTAGGTGCAGCCGGAAAGCTGGCTCCCGGTGGTGGTGAAGTAGTTCAACACGTTGAAGCTGCCGACACTGAGATTTCCGCCAACCTCCGCCGGCTCCTCGGCCGTGGTTTGTGCGAAGACTGCCGGGATATCGGCATCCTCGGCCCCGGTGACCTGCCCCTGGGGCTGCAGCCGCCACAGTTCGTAGCGGTAGTCCATGATCACCGGCCCGGTGAAGGTGGCCTGCGCACCGACGCTGACGCGGTGGCCCGCCGAAAGGTAGGGCAGCGGGACGGACTTGTTGTTGTTCGATCCGAGGAAGTTCAAGGTGGCGCCGTCGTCCAGCACCAGGGCGCGTCGTTGGTTCTCGGCCTCCAGGGCCTGGGCACCGGCGCTGCCCGGGGCGAAGGCGTCGGTGGCCTGGCGCAGGGTGCGCTCGCCGGGCAGGATCTTGCTGGAGCCTTCGGCGAGGGTCATTTCACCGAACTGGTTCAGCGAATAATTGTCGGCGACCGTCCACTGTCCCTGCGGATCGACCAGCATGGATTCGAAGCGCTCGCGTTCGGTGTCCGAGGAGGGAATGTCGATGGCCAGGGGCTTGACGGCATCGGCCGGCTCGGTGAGCACCGCGATGCCGGAGGCCGAGGCGCTGAGCTGGGTCAGCCCGAAGTATTCCCCGACCGTCCCGGAAACCTCGACGTGGTCGCCCACGGCAACCTTGGCCACCCCGCTTGGCGAGTAGACGAAGATCCCCGAGCTGCCCTCAGCGGAAACCTCGCTTCCGGTGCCCGCGCCCTGGACATAGAAGCCGCGGATGCCGCCCTCGGCGTAGGCACCGGTGACCACCGCGCGAATGGTGACCTGCTCCCCGACCATTCTGCTCGCGGCACCCGTGCCCTGGATTTTCTCGATGGACGTCGTTTCGTCGACTGCAGCCGAGGCCGGGGCGATTGCCCCCACGGCCATCGCCGCTGCCAAGGTCACGGTGGCGAAAGCCGCCGTTGCGCTTTTCTTCATGATTTCCCTCGGTCGTCTGTCTCTCCGTGACGCGGTGGCGCACGGGGGTGTAGCCCGATCAGATTCGATCACCGGGAAATGAATGCGGCATGAATGACACGTGAACCGCGCCGAGGCCCTTCACCGGGTGGCCATTGAACCATCCAAGACGATGCAGGGCACCACGTCCAGAAATGTGGTGCCTGCGGACATGGAAATGCCCCCTTGAGCGGTTCTTTGCGAACCGTTCAAGGGGGCATCGATCGTGCCTCGGAGCTGTTTACTTGCTGTCGGCCAGATAGAAGCCGATGGCCGTGCGCATCGATTCGCGGGCACGGCGCCGATCCCCTGCGGCATCGTAGGCCAGGGCCAGGCGGTGCCAGGACTTCCAGGAGACGGGGTTGGCCTCGGCCTCTTCCTTGTACTGGACGAAGTCCTCGTCGGCCGCCGCCTTGACGATGCGCCCCGACGGGGTGCGCGGCAGCTTGTCCTCGGGCAGCAGGCCCTCGGTGGCAAGGATCGATGCCATCTTCTGGGTGCGGGCACCGAAGAGCACCTCGCGTACCAGGATCCACACCCCGACCAGCGGGACCACCAGGGCGGCGACGCCGATGACCTTGGCAATGGGTTCGTCGGCGGAGATGAAGCGGACCGCCGAGCCGAACGCCGCGACCAGGTAGAACACGAAGAGCAGCAGGATGGCGCCGACCCAGATCTTGGTTTTCATACTTTTCTAGCGTCCCAACTCGAGGTAGCCGTCAAGGCCGTAGGTCAGCCCCGGGCGCGAGGCGACGGTGCGCAGGCCCAGCAGCACGCCGGGCATAAAGGAGGCTCGGTCGTAGGAGTCGTGGCGCAGCGTGAGCTGCTCGCCTTCCCCGCCGAGCAGGACCTCCTGGTGAGCGACCAGTCCGCGCAGGCGCACCGAGTGCACGTGGATCCCGTCGACCACCGCGCCGCGGGCACCGTCCAGCTGGGTTTCGGTGGCGTCCGGGCTTGCCGGCACGCCGGCGGCGGCGCGTTCGGCGGCAATCAGTTCGGCGGTGCGCACCGCGGTGCCCGAGGGCGCGTCAACCTTGTTGGGGTGGTGCAGCTCGATGATTTCCACCGATTCAAAGTAGCGTGCCGCGGTGGCGGCAAAGGCCGAGGCCAGCACCGATCCCAGGGCGAAGTTCGGGGCGATGAGCACGCCGGTCCCGGGGTGCTCGGCCAGCAGTGCGGTCAAGGACTCGCGCTTGGCGTCATCCCAGCCGGTGGTGCCGACAACCGCGTGGATACCGTGTTCGACGGCGAAGCGGACGTTTTCCTCGGTGCTTGCCGGGACGGACAGTTCCACCACGTGGGTGGCTCCGGTCTCCAACAGGATTTCCAGGGAATCTCCGCGACCCAGCGCGGCAACAAGTTCCATGTCCGTGGCGGCGCCGACGGCCTTAACGGCCTCGGCTCCCATTCGTCCCGATGCGCCGAGGACGGCGACTTTCAGTGGTGCACTCATGGCTTCCAGCTTATCTGGAAATTATTTGGGTCCCCGCCTCGATGACAGTTGCTGGCCCATTCAGCGTCGTGGGATGCCTTACTTTCACGATCGCAGCTGGATGCGCATCGCCCATGGCCCCCCACCTCCAGGGATCTCTTCTCTCGTGCCCCGCCGCCGCCGAGCAGTGGGACGGATCGGCGGCGGGGACTACCGAGCGCTCGCACGTTGCTGCCAGGTACACGAATCGTGATTTTGTCATGACACCATTCAGCTACCGTCCCACAGGACGTTGAATCTCCAGCCAGCAAGAATCCAGGCTTGGTTATCTATCTTGGTGGCATGGGCCCACTCGCTGGCCAGATGGACCCCGCGCCATCATGGCAACTGGCACCTCAGAACTTCGAGGCGGCGGCACGAACGGCGCGGGCAAAGAGGTCTGCGTCGTCCATCGTGTTGTACAACGCGGGTGTCACGCGGATGACTTCTCCGCGCTCCACGCCGCCACGGCGGACCGTGAAGACGCCCCATTCATCGCTCAGGTACTTGGTGATGGCCGTGGACTGGGCGGATGTGGTGTTCCCTTGGATCCGGAACGACGTCAGGGCTCCGTACATGCTCGGATCCTCGGGCGTGAGGATCTGCAGGTTTGGCACGTCGAGGACCTGGTGCACCCAGCGGTCTCGGAGCAGGCGCAGGCGGGCCTGCTTGTTTGCGGCGCCGACGGCACGGTGGAAGTCCAACGCGGCGGGCACGGCGAGGAGGTTCGCGGAATTGGTTGTGCCGGTGTGTATCCGCGAGCGGACGTCGTTAACACCGTAGTCCTCGTCCGCGAAGTGCCTGTCGATGTCTGCGAGCCGATCCTTGCGAATGTAGAGGAAGCCTACGCCCAGCGGTGCACCGATCCACTTGTGCAGGTTGAAGCCTATGAACGGGCTCTTCAAGTCGGCGACGTTGAAATCCAACTGGCCCCAGGAGTGGGCGGCATCAACCACGGTGTCGACGCCACGTGCGGCGGCCATCTCGGAGATTTCGCCGATCGGCGGGACCAGCCCGGTACGGTGCGAGACATGGGTGAGTAGCAAGAGCCTGATCTTGGGGTTGTCGACGAGCAGCCGCTCGTAGTAGTCCAAGACGGACTGGCGGGTGGCCGGCTCGGGGATGGCCGTGCGGATAACGTCGACGCCGCGACGGTCACGCAGCCAGTTCATCGCGTATTGCATCGAGTCGTAGTCCAAGTCCGCGTAGGCTACGGCATCGCCCGGGGCGAGTTTGTTGTACCCGCCAATGATGGCCTGCAGCGCCTCGGTGGCACCTCGGGTCACAGCGATCTCATCAACCGAGCAGCCCAGTTCGGCAGCGATTCGTTCGCGCACCGCCGATGTCTCTTTCCCGAAATCGCGGCGCATGAACCAGGAATTTTCCTCCTGGATCCGCGCGGTCGCCTCGGCGTAGGCGGTCCGCACGTTGGTCGGGTTCGCACCGAAGTAGCCGTTTTCGAAGTTGACCGTCGCATCGGTCATCTTGAAGTGCTTGGCCACCTGCTTCCAGTACTTCTCATCCAGGGCGACCTTGTCCGGGGAACCTGCCGGGGCGCTGGGCAGCATTCCGCCCGCCGGGATGGCAGAGGCGGCGGACGCTGCGGGCCTGGCCACCAGCCCGGCCAAGGCGATGGCTCCTACCCCGGCCGATCCTGTGAGCATTCGTCTGCGATCAAAAGTCATGGGGAACTCTCCTTGAGTCTGTGACGTTGCTCGGCGGCGAGCAAGCGGCAACCTATCCTCTCTCCCTCGGGTGGCCCCTATCTGGCCTGCAAGTTTACGTGGGTCAAACAAATACCCAACGACTGACAAAACGGGGCGGTACAGATAACGCCAGACAGAGCTACTTCGGCTGAAAGGACTCGCGACCTTTGCGATTGACGACCAACGCGAAACCAGCACCGCGACACACAGCGATCACCGAAAGCCGCCGGCCAGCGCCGAAGCCGCAGCCGGGCTGCCCCCAGGCCGAAATTCAAAGTTCTGCGGGAATTGCAGCTCGTAAGAGAGGTGCGCAAATGCCTCCCCGGCTGCCTCCAACAGTTCTCGGCAGGCCTCGAACGCCGCGCCGCGGTGTGCCGATGCTGTCGCGGCTACCTGTGCCGCGGCCCCGATGCGTAGTTCCCCGATCCGATGGGCGGCCGGGGAACAAAAGGGCAGCAAAAAGGCCGCCGGAGGATTACGGATTCCGGCGGCCCCTCGGTGGTGCTAGCTGGCGTCGACGACGTTCCAGCAGCGTTCCTCGCGATTCCAGGCCACCGAGGCATCGCGCAACTTGCGCAAGGACTTCAGGACGTCGCGGTTGATGGCCGGGTGCCCGTTTTCGTTGGTGTAGACCCACTCGTCGCCGAAGGCCTCCGCAATGCGTGGCACAAGGGCTTCCTGGTGGACTGTCTTTTCTTTGTGGATCGCATCAAGGATCCACTGGGCAATTTCTGGTGCATTGGTCATCTACTCAGGGTACTGGTGCGCAGGACGCACCGCACAACGCGGGTATGGATCGCAGCTTTAGGACTCGGCGTCGATCCGTACGACAAAGGTGTTGGTGGAAAGCCGCGTCTTCGAGTGTGCGCAATTCACGCACCGCATAGTACTTCTACGGAGGGAGTGTCACTTCTTTGCGTAGGGAATCTTGGCACCCATATGCACGACGAAAAAACGCTCAAATCGCGTGAGCTCGGCCAAGGCCTGCTTTCGTCTCTCGTCCTCTGCGACCATCGCGTTGAGCGTTTCAGAGAGTTCATGAACGCGCTTCAGCAAAGCGGCGTTTGGAGGCTCGGTTGCTGCAGTCCGCGACTCGATTGGGTCTGAACTCATGTCTTTTCCTCCTTGGCGTTCTTCTCCATCTTATCCTCGCTGCTTATGAGCATCGGGAGTCTCTCGATCACCTCTTTGAAAAGAACTCGATCCGCTTCGTCAACCAGTTCCGGGTTATCGTCATGGTCGCGCGCAAGAAATTCTATGAGATCCGTCCCCAGAAAATTCGATTTCCTATTTCCTGAAACCAACTGGTCCAAGGCATATTGCGTCCGTCGCCACCATTCACTCTTGCGATCGGCTGCTTGCTTTTGCTTGAGCGCTCGCCAAGCCACAGCTGCGACGATTAGGGTCGCCCCCGTAGTGAAAAAGTAGGCAGGAATCTCCACCGAGATTACGAGCCAGAAACCACCGAGAACGGTGTCAACGAGATGCTGGACGGAGGGCAGGGCAACATAAGCGGCTATCGACACCGCTGGAATGGACCAGGCCAGGATGAATATCCAAGCCTTTGGACTCGTGAGTGGTACACGGATCAACCTTCCAATGGTCTTTTTCGAGAGCTGGTTGGATGGTTCATCGCCTGCGCGGGCGGTGGGGCCCGGTGACGGGTCTGCCGCGGCTCGCTGTTCCGAATCCGAGGCTTTACCGGGCCCGGGGGCACTCGCCGAAGGTTGCTTCGCTTTCTTGCCGGGAATTTTATTGTTGGCCACGCAGCAAGCGTAAAGACCTTGCCTTCCGGCATTTGGATCGGCCCTACCAACTGTGGAAAGCTACCGAAGCTTTAGGCGCTGCCCACCCATTCGACCTCGCCGTCGGCGAAGAACTGTTCCTTCCAGACCGGGACGTGCGCCTTGACGGTTTCCACCAGGTCGCGGCAGGCGTCGAAGGCGGCACCGCGGTGGGCGGCGGCTGCGGCTGCCACCAGGGCGGCGTCGCCGATGTGCAGCTCCCCCACCCGGTGCGCTGCCCATAGCCGGGTCCCGGGGTGCCGTGAGGCGACCTCCGCCACCAACTCGACCATGCGCGCCGGGGCGCTGGGGTGGGCGCTGTAGGTCAGCTTCAGCACCTCGCGGCCGCCGTCGTGATTGCGCACGATGCCGCCGAAGGTGACCACGGCGCCGGTGTGATCGGATTCCACCGCGTCCCAGGCGGTGTCCACGTCGATCGGGGTGTCGCTGATCCCGGCAAAGACCGCTTCCCCGGGAGCACCGGTAGCGCTAGTGCCCATGGCGGCCCTCCAGCTGGTCGCAAATGTGGGTCAGCAACGGGGTGAGCACCGTGAGCCCGTCCATGACCCCGGAGGGGGAACCTGGCAGGTTCACGATGAACGTCTCCCCGGAGATGCCCGCATGGCCGCGGCTCAGCGCGGCCATCGGGGTCTTCTCCCGGCCGGTGGCACGCAGCGCCTCCATGATGCCCGGAACCAGCCGGTTCAGCAGCGGTTCGGTTTCCTCCGGCGTCATGTCATCGGGACTCAGCCCGGTGCCGCCGGAGGTGATGATGACCCGGGGCTTGGACAGCAGCAGGCCCTGCAGCGCGGCGCCGACGGAAGGGCCGTCGGGCACGATGATCGCCGGGATGACATCGAAGTTCTGTTCCTGGAGCCAGTCGGCGATAACCGGGGCGCTGGCATCCTCGTAGATGCCCATTGCGGCACGGGTGGATGAGATCAGGATGGCGGCCTTGCGTGGGGCCCCCAGTGGTTCGCAGGCGCTCATGCGCTTATTTCTCCTTCGGGTTTCGGGTGTCGTTGCGGGGCAATGTCCCAGGAACCGGACTTGCCGCCGGACTTGGCCAGCACGCGCATGTCGGTGATGCTTGCGTGCTTGTCGACGGCCTTGATCATGTCATACAGGGCCAGGGCCGCGGTGCCCACCGCTGTCAGCGCCTCCATCTCGACCCCGGTCACCCCGCGGGTCTTGACCGTGGCCAGGATCCGCACGCGGTCCACGGCATCCAGCTCGAAGTCGATCACGACCTTGGAGATCGGCAGCGGGTGGCACAACGGGATCAGTTCGGAGGTCTTCTTGGCCCCCATGATTCCTGCGATGCGGGCCACGGCGAGCGCGTCGCCCTTGGGCATCCCCGAGCTGGTGATCAGCTTCATGACCTCTGCAGTGGTGTGCACGGACGCCTCGGCGGTGGCCTGACGGCTGGTCTCGGCCTTGTCGCTGACATCCACCATGTGGGCGCTGCCGTCGGCGCGCACGTGCGAGAGCGCTGCAGGGCTTGGTGCGGATTTCGGTTCGGGTGTGGGTTCACGGGTCATGAGCCGTCTCCAATGATCAGGACCTCCGCGGGGCTTCCCGCGGGCAGGTTGGCGGTGTTCTCGTCAATGAGGATGAAGGCGTTGCTTGCCGCCAGGGCGGCCAGCAGGTGCGAGGAGGCCCCGCCCAGCGGGGTGAAGGTGCCGTTCACATGGGTTCCGCGGCGCACCTGCAGCTTCCCGGGCACCGATTCCATGTTCTCGGTGAGCGTGGCGGTGGTGCGGGTGCGCTCGGGCAGGCCGAGGTGCTCGGCGAGCACGGGGCGCAGGAACATCTCGAAGCTGACATAGGCGCTGACCGGGTTCCCGGGCAGCGCGATGAGGGCCACCGGCGCGCAGCCGGGCAGCGCGAGCGTCCCGGAGCCCTGGGGCCCGCCGGGTTGCATGGCCACGGAGCCGAACTCGATGCCGTGGTTCCCCAGGACTTCCTTGACCACGTCGAAGGCCCCCTTGGAGATCCCCCCGCTGCTGAGCACCAGCTGGTAGGGAAGGGCCCCGGAATCCAGGGCGGCTGCAAGGGATGCGGAGAAGCGTTCGGGCGAGTCATCGAACACCCCGAGGCTTGTCACGACGCACCCGGCGGCCTCAAGCGAGGAGCGCAGCAACGTGGTGTTGGCGTCGTGGATCTGTCCCGGTCCCAGTGCCCCGCCCGGGGCGATGAGTTCGTCCCCGGTGGAGAGCAGCAGCACCCGCGGCCGGGCCAGGACCTGCACCTCGGGCAGGCCCAGTCCCGCAATCAGGCCCAGTGCCGTGGGGCCGAGTCTTGTCCCGGCTTCGAGTACCAGCGCGCCTTCGGCGATGTCGCTGCCGCGGGCACGGACGTAATTGCCCACCTCACTGGTGTCCGGGAGCACCACGGAGAAGCCATCCGCGAGCTCTGCCGTCGTGGGAAAGCGGTCCGGGTCGGCCGCCTCGATGGGGACGACGGTGTTGGCGCCCTCGGGCATCGGGGCACCGGTCATGATGGGGGCGGCGGTCCCGCGCACCAGTGCGGCCGCTCCTTGGCCGGCGGCAATGGGCGCGACCACCCGCAACGGCCCGGAACCCAGGTCCTGCGCATGCACCGCATACCCGTCCATTTGGGAGTTGTCCCAGGGCGGCAGCGCGCGCGGTGCCATCAGGTCGCGGGCCAGGGTGCGGCCCAGCGCATGACCCAGCTGCACCGGTTCGCTGCCCTCATCCCGCAGCGCGGGCGCCAACAAGTCCTCGATGGCCTTGAGGTGCCCGGGGACGCTGCGGCGAAATGATGGTCTCATGCCTTCCATCCTAGGTCGGGGCCCGGGTGCAGCGCTCATTTGTGGAGGAGGCGGCCAGGTTCCGTCAGCGGCGTCCGTGACTCGGGCACGCCGGTGGTGCGCTGTGCGCGAAGGGCCGCGCAATACACGAAGCAATGTCCCCTGCCTTGGACTACCCTCGATATATGGCGACGAACACAGATACACCCCGCAGCACCGTCAGCCTGCCCATGCCCACCATCCTGACACCGGCACCCGCAGACTCCCCCGGACTCAGTGACAAGTTCGGCCGGCAGGCCACCGATCTGCGCATCTCCCTGATCGACAAATGCAACCTCCGCTGCACCTACTGCATGCCCGCCGACGGACTGGCCTGGCTGCCCAAGTCCAAGCTGCTCACGCTCGAGGAAATCACCCGGATCGTGCGCATCGGCGTGCGCGACCTGGGAGTGCGCGAACTGCGACTCACCGGAGGCGAGCCCCTGGTGCGCGTGGACCTGGCCCAGATCATTGCCGCGGTGCGCACCGAACACCCTGAGTTACCCATCTCCCTGACCACCAACGGGGTGGGACTGGCCAAGAAGGCAGCCGCGCTCGCCGAGGCCGGACTGACCCGCATCAACGTCTCCCTCGACACGCTGCACGCCGAGACCTTCGCGAAGCTCACCCGGCGCGACCACATCGATTCGGTGTTCGCCGGGATCGATGCGGCCCTGGCCGCCGACCTGCTCCCGGTGAAGATCAATGCGGTGTTGATGCGTGGGATCAACGACGAGCAGGCACCCGAGCTTTTGGCCTGGGCCCTGGAGCGGGGCCTGGAGCTGCGCTTCATCGAGCAGATGCCGCTGGATGCCGACCACGTGTGGCGCAAGGACAACATGGTCACCGCCGCGGATCTGCGCGCCTACCTGGAAACGCGTTTCCGGCTGTCCCCCGACACCAAGCCGCGCGACGGCGCGCCTGCCGAACGCTTCCTGGTCTCCGCCCTCGCGGACCCCGACACCATCCTGGGGGCGGTGGGCATCATCGCCTCGGTGTCCGAGCCGTTCTGCGCGGACTGCAAGCGCACCCGCATCACCGCCGAGGGCAAGGTCATGAGCTGCCTGTTCTCCCGCGAGGAAACCGACCTGTCAGCGTTGCTGCGCGACGGCTCGGACGATCAGGCAATTGCCGAACGCTGGCGGGCCGCCATGTGGGGCAAGCCCCGGGCCCACGGCATGGACCACACCGGGCTGGGATCCAAGGACTTTGTACAATCGGACCGCTCCATGAGCGCCATCGGAGGATAATGCGCATTCGATACTTTGCCGCCGCCGCGCAGGCCGCGGGCAGGACCGAGGAACGACTCGACCTGCTTCAGCTCCCCGGGGCCACCCTGGGCACGGTGCTCGAGCACCTTGCCGCCAGCAGCCCCGCCGCAGCCCCGGTGTCTGACGGGCCGCTGTTGCGCCGCACCACCTCACTGGGCACGGTGCTGGCGCGCTGCAGCTTCCTGGTCAACGGCGTCAGCGAACAGGACCACTCCCGCGCCCTGCGCCCCGGCGACGAACTGGACGTGCTCCCGCCCTTCGCCGGCGGATAGTGGCCGCATCCCGCCGCCGTGTTTGCTGCGGAACTAAACGCCGCGGCGCCCCGCCCACAACCCGTAAAGCAGGGGCAGTAACGACCCCATCATCAGCACGTTGCCCAGCACCAGGTCCTCGGGCCGCAGGATCGCCCCGGCAATGAGCAGCGCACCGAAGAGGACCGCGCGGACAGCCCTGCGACCCGTGCGCTCCAACCGGGCCACCCGGCGTTCGAGGCGCGGGTTGGCCACCTCCAGCGAGCCGTCCTCGATCCGGGTGGCGAGCCGGTCAAGCCGGCCCGGCAGGCGCAATGCAAGCCCCGCCGCATCCAGCGCCTGCCGGGCTGCGTCCTGGACGAGATTTCCGCGCTCGTCGCGGACCAGCTGCGCGGCATAGGGTTCCACCGAGTCCCACAGGTTGAATGCCGGATCCAGCGAGCTGCACACCCCGGAGGTCAGCGACATCGCGCGGATGATCAGCAAGAAGTCCTCCGGGAGTTGGAAGGGCAGGGACCGGATGACGTCCCCGAATTCCTCGGCGAATGCGCGGAACTCCCGCGGGTCCACCTCCCGCAGCTCGGCGAATCCCATCCCGCCAAAGCGCGCGAAGAGCTGTGTCATCGCCCGTTCCAGCCCGGCGGTGTCCGCGGAGGGAACCAGCACCCCCACGTCGCTGATCGCACCGACCAGGCCCTTGCCGTCGCGGGAGGCGGCGGCAACCAACGCCTTGCGCAGCCCGGTGCGCGTGCCCGGGGGAACCTCCCCCATCATCCCGAAGTCGATGAACGTCAGCTTCCACGGGTGCTCAGCTTCCCCGTCGGAGGACGGGGTGATGAAGATGTTGCCCGGGTGCGGGTCGGCATGGAAGTAGCCGTTGGTGAAAAGCTGGTCGAACATCACCGAGGCGAACACCGGGGCAACGAGCACCGGGTCGATGCCGGCGGCGGCCAGCGCACTCGCATCGGTGACCTTGATCGCCGTGACGTCCTGCAGGGTCAGCACGCGGCGGGTGGTCCGCTCCCAGGCCACCGCCGGCACAGCGACCCGTGCGTCGTCGCCGAAGTCCACGGCAAAGCGCTCCGCGTTGGCCGCCTCGTTCAGGTAATCGATTTCCTGGAGGCTGGTCCGGGCGAATTCCCCGACCAGCGCCGGCGCGTCCGCGCGCGCGGCCACGATGCGCACACGGCTGAGCCAGCCCCCGACCTTGCGCAGCGCCGCCAGGTCCGCCTCGACGATCTCCTCGATGCCCGGGCGCTGGACCTTGATGACCACGTGGTCCAGTCCGCTCTCTTCCGCGTCGGCTGGCAGAAGCCGGGCCCGGTGCGCCTGCCCGAGGGATGCGGCGGCGAGCGGTTCCTCTTCCACCCAGGCGAAGCGCTCCTCCAGCGATGCGCCCAGCTCCTTCTCGGCCAGGGCACGGATCGCGGGAAACGGCACGGGCGGGACCTCGTCCTGCAGCCCCTCGAGTTCCTCGGTGATTTCCGGCGGCAGCACGTCCAGCCGGGAGGACATGAACTGCCCCACCTTGATCATCAGTCCTCCGAGCTCCAGCGCCAGGGCGTGGAAGCGCCGGGCGAAGGAGCGCATCCGCTTGGTGCGTGTGCGCTCGGCGACACGGTCCAACCCGATCCGCGGCAGGAAGATCTCAAAGAACCAGATCGCCGCCAGGTGACGGGCGGCGAAGCGCAGGATGCGGCGGTAGCGGGCACGGGTGTCCCCCGCCCCGACTGCCTCGATGGCACGCTTCCGGGGAACCGCTCCCACTACGCCTCAGCCCTGGGCGAGGATCGAGTACAGACGGCGGCGGGCCTCGTCGAGCACCGCCACGGCCTCCTGCACCTGCTCCGCGGAGCCGGTGCGGCCCACCTGGGCCGCCGCCTGGGCGAGCTCGACCCCGGCCTTGGGCAGGGCGGCGAACCCGGCGCCGGGTGCCGATCCGCCCGGCTCCCACGGGACAGAGCCCTTGGATTCGGCCACTTCCTCGCGGCCGGCCTCGGTCAGCGAGTAGATCTTGCGCCCGTTGGACTCCTCGGTGCTCACGATGCCCTCGTCCGCCAGAAGTTGCAGCGTGGGGTAGACCGAACCGGCGCTGGGCTTCCAGTTGCCGTGGCTGCGTTCCTCGATTTCCCTGATGATCTGGTAGCCGTGCATCGGTTGCTCGGCGAGCAGGGCCAGGACCGCGGCGCGGACCTCGCCGCGGCCGGCACGGGTGCCGGAGCGCTTTTCAAAGCGCGAACGCAGCTCGTCCATGGCCTGCCACACGCCATCGAAGTTGTTGCCGGAAAATCCTCCGGCCGGGTGGGAACCATGCATCACGAACTCCTTCGGAAAAAATTCGAACGACATATAGCGATACTCAACGATACGTCTGGGAAACCGTGGATGGCAATGGTCTTCTAGCGCAAAATGAAGCGGCCCGGCTTCCAGGAAATCTTGAATTCTAGGGGTCGTCGCAACACCAGGTGGCTAAGCTGCCAAGAGTAGTCCACGCAGACGCTCGGTTGGGGTATCCCAGCCGAGCGTTTTGCGTGGGCGCCCGTTGAGCAGTCGGCTGACTCGTTCGAGCTCGTCCGGGCTGTGGACAGAGAGGTCGGTTCCTTTGGGGAAGTATTGGCGCAGTAGGCCGTTGGTGTTCTCGTTGGAGCCTCGCTGCCAGGGGCTTGCAGGATCACAGAAATAGACATCCATGTCGGTGGCCAGGGAGAAAGCCTTGTGCGTCGCCATTTCGGCGCCTTGGTCCCAGGTCAGGGAACCCCTGAGGCGTTCGGGTAGCCCGCCCATGGTCTTGATGAGTCCGTCGCGGACGGTGGCGGCGGTGTGGTCGCCCTCGAGGTGCACGAGCATGACGTAGCGGGTGCTCCGCTCGACCAGGGTCGCGATCGCGGTCTTGTTTTGCATCCCGGTGATCAGGTCCCCTTCCCAGTGGCCTGGCACGGCGCGGTCCTCGACCTCTGGGGGACGTTCGGAGATGTTGACCATCGGGTCCCGGAACCGGCTGGTGCGCGCCTCGGGGTCGCGGCGGGACTTGCGGCGGGCGCGGCCGGTGCGGAGCGCCGCGGCTACCTCGCGCTTGAGGCCGCCGCGGGCCTGCAAGTAAAGCGCCTGATAAATCGTTTCGTGGCACACGTGAAACTCCAGCCTGTCCGGGAGCAGCTTCTTCAGCCTGTTGCTGATTTGCTCCGGAGACCAGCCTAGAAGCAACTTCGCCCCCACGTATTTTCGCAAGGTTCCCTCGCAGGCAAGCATGCTGGTCTTGGGACGTGGCCGGCGTTGGGCCGCTGCGCGGTGCGCGGCGTATGGCTGGTAGCCGTTGGGGCCGGTGTTGCGGGCGATTTCCCGGCTGACAGTGGAGACCGGCCTGCCCAGGGTCTTGGCAATGGCCCGCATCGAAGAACCGGCCACCAGCAGGTCGCGGATCTGCTCGCGTTCGGGCAGGGAGAGGTAGCGGTCGCTAATCGGTTTCTCCAGCGCGGCCAGCCCGGGAAACGGAGCCTTGAAGGCAGACCCATCGACTGAATAAGTAGTAGTCACCCCTTGTTTGTAGTCGACAGTCCGCCCGTCGGGGTAAATGCGCTTGTTGCGTGACCTGCGAACCCCGTTCTCCCAGTCCCGGCCGGTACGCACATTTGCCCCGGAGGCCGCGGCTGCCTCCTCCTGGGTCGCCCCGGCGCTGCGCAGCCTCAGGTATTCCTCCCGCTTCCCTGCGTGCGTCCCAAGCGTCGCCACTCCGGCCTTGTGCGCCCATTGGAAGCACGTTCCCACCGGAAAGCCGGATTCTCGGGCTGCCGCCGAAATGTTCCCCAACCGGTCAAGGCAGGCAAAGAACCGATCCTTTTGTTCCTCGGTGTATTTGGTCTTCTTCCTGCCACGAGTTTCCCGGTTTTCACCCCCGGAACCCGGGGGGAGTTCCCGTGCCCATTGGCGGCATTTGCCATAGTCGAATCCGAGTTCAGAGGCAGAAGCCGAGATGTTTCCCAGCCTGTCAAAGACACCCAGGAATCGTTCACGGTCCTGGGCGGAATATTTCCTGCGCCCCGAAGGATTTGAATCGGTGGATGGATTTTCCGTTAAAGACGACACGGTCGTTGCAACTCCCAAAATCTGGGGTGTTGCAACGACCGCTAGAACTCGCCAAATCCTGGAAACCGGGCCGCTTCTTTGGTGTTGGTGAATCTACTGCCGCTAGACGCGGTCGCCCGCGGCGGTCCGCTCCGTGGCGGACATGCGGCTGGAGCCCAGGACGTCCCCGGCCTTCCAGTCGGCCCAGTCCGGGCGGTCCTTCATGAACAGCTCGATGTCTTCCTTGGTGGCGTCCAGGGTCGGGTCGTGCTTGAGGTACCAGCGGGTTTCGCGGGCAATCATGCCCGAGAGCAGCAGCAGTCCGATGAGGTTCGGCAGTGCCATGAGCCCGTTCATCATGTCGGAGAAGTTCCACACGGCGGTGAGCTGGGTGGTGCAGCCCACGTAGACGACGAGTGAGAAGACCACGCGGAACGGCATGACTGCCTTGCGTCCGATGAGGCGCTCGATGTTTCGCTCACCGTAGTAGCACCAGCCCAGGATGGTGGAGAAGGCGAACATGACCAAGCCAATGGTCACGATCCAGTGTCCCCACTCCCCCGGCAGGCCGAAGGTGAAGGCGTGGCCTGTCATCAGCGACGCAGAGATCTGCTTCCCGGTTTCCGGGTCGATGTAGTTCCAGGCCCCGGTGGTGATGATGACCAGGCCGGTGCAGGTGACCACGATGATGGTGTCGATGAAGGTCTGGGTCATGGAGACCAGGCCCTGGCGCACCGGGTGGGTGGTCTGCGCCGAGGCGGCGGCGATGGCCGCGGAGCCCATGCCGGACTCGTTGGAGAAGATGCCGCGGGCCACGCCGAATTGCACGGCGATGATGATGGCGGAGCCGGCGAAGCCGCCGACGGCCGAGGTGCCGGTGAAGGCCTGGGAGAAGATCTGGCCGATGGCCGCCGGGACCTGGCCGACGTTGGCGATCAGGATGTAGATGGCGGCAGCGACGTAGAAGACGATCATGACCGGAACGAAGCCGGCGGTGACCTTGCCGATGGACTTGATGCCACCGACCAGCACGATCATTGCCAGGACGGTCAGCACCAGGCCGGTGGTCCAGGTCGGGACGCTGAAGGAGTTCTCCAGGTTGGCCGCGATCGAGTTGCCCTGGGTCATGTTGCCGATGCCGAAGCAGGCCAGCGTGGCGGCAATGGCGAAGAACAGCGCCAGGAACTTGCCAAACGGGCCCTTGATGCCGCGTTCCAGGTAGTACTGCGGGCCGCCCGACTTCTCCCCGGCGGTGTCGGTGCCGCGGTAGCGGACACCGAGGTAGGCCTCCGAGTACTTCGAGGCCATGCCCAGCAGGCCGGTGACCCACATCCAGAACAGCGCGCCGGGGCCGCCGATGCCGATGGCCGTGGCCACGCCGACGATGTTGCCGGTTCCGACGGTGGCCGCCAGTGCGGTGGTCAATGCCTGGAACTGGGAGATGTCTCCCTCGGAGCCGGCGTCCTTGCGCTTGAGCAGCCCCAGGCGCAGTGCGACACCGAGCTTGAGGAATTGCAGTCCGCCCAGGCGGAAGGTCAGGTAAAGCCCGGTGCCCAACAGCAGCGGGATCAGCATGAAGGGTCCCCAGATGACGCTACTGATGTCACCGAGGAGAGTTGCGAGGTCGTCCATAAGTATGGGTCCCATATCTTCTCGTGCGAGTGATTAAATGCGAGCGTGACTACTGTCACAAAGCACTCATCCTACGTTACGTCCCACGTCCGGTGGCCAATTGCCTGTTACGACCGGATGAACCAAGACGAACGGTGGCAAATTGGCGATAAGCGGCGGGATTCGTCTCCCGGAACACAAAAAGGACCGCCCTTTGTCCCGAATCGGGAAAAGGGCGGTCCTTGAAGGCGATGTGCCGTGTGACTACATGCCGAAGTCGGCGGGTGAATCAAACGGCCCCACCACGGTGATGGTGCGCGGACGGGACGCCAGCAGCGCCGCCAGTTCCTGCACCTGTGCCGGGGTGACTGCCTTGACGCGCTCGAGCGACTCGTCGATGTCGTGGAAGACACCGGTGACAAGCTCTGCACGGCCCAGGCGCGACATGCGCGATCCCGGATCCTCCAGCGCCAGCACCATGCCGCCGGAGAGCTGGCCAACGGCCTTGCGCAGCTCCTCGTCGGTGATGCCGTCAGCTGCAAGCTTGTCCAGCTCTTCGCCCAGCAGCTTGATCACGCGCTCGGTCTTGGCGGGGGCGCACCCGGCATACATGCCGAAGTAGCCCGCATCGGAGTACGCGGCGGAGAACGAGTAGGTGGAGTACACCAGCCCGCGCTTCTCGCGGATCTCCTGGAAGAGTCGCGAGGACATGCCGCCGCCGAGGATCGCGTTCAGCACGCTCATCACGTGCCGGCGCTCGTCGGTGGCCACGATGCCCGGGCAGCCCATGATGATGTTGACCTGCTCGACCGGCCGGCGGATCACGTCGATGCGCTCGGAGCCGGTGATTTCCACCGGAACCGTGGAACGGCGGGGCACCGGCGAGGCGCCCTCTTCCATGTTCCAGCCCGCGGTGCGCAGGGCCTTGAGGACCAGGTCGCAGACCTCGTCGTGGTCAAGGGAGCCCGCCGCGGTGATGACCAGTTCGTCCGGGGTGTAGAAGCGCTGGTAGTGCTCCCAGACGGAGTCCCTGCCGATGCCGGTGATGGCCTCGGGCGTGCCGCCGATGGGGCGGCCCAGGACGTGGTGGCCCATGACCGCCTCGACGAAGCGTTCGTGCGCGACATCCCCCGGATCATCCGCGTCCATCGCGATTTCCTCGAGGATCACGTCGCGTTCCTGTTCCAATTCATTTGGATCAATAACGGCGGAGGTGACCATGTCGGCAATGACATCGATGGCCATCGGCAGGTCGGAGTCCAGCACGCGGGCGAAGTAGCAGGTGCTTTCCTTCGCCGTGGCGGCATTCGACTCGCCGCCGACCTCGTCGAAGGCCGAGGCGATTTCAAGCGCCGTGCGGCGCTTGGTGCCCTTGAACAGCAGGTGCTCAAGGAAGTGGGTGGAACCGTGTTGTCCGTCCTGCTCATCGCGGGATCCGACAGCCACCCAGAAACCGATGGTTGCCGAACGCTGGCCGGGCATTGCCTCGGTCAGCACACGAACACCACCGGGCAGGACCGAGCGGCGCACCAGCGCCCCACCGGCCTGCCCGTGGATGTTGGGGGGGCCCCCCGCCTCGTGCGGGGCGGGGGCGGGGGATACCCCACGCTCCCCCGCCGGGGCGGGAGACATTCCAAAGCCGTTGAGCGGCAGGGGAATCATGACCACAGAAAACATCCTTACTGTCCGCTTGTCTGACCGCGGAGCATTGGGTTATTCGCGCGCAGTGGCGCGCAAAAGGCATTACTCCATTCTTCCACAGGGCAAACCATTCACTGCCATGACATGAGCGGTCTCTCACCGCGCGCTCCCCCACGCAGTGAGGCCCAAGGCTGGTAGCCCACCTGGCCGCACCCGTGTCGCGGGTAGCCGGGTTGCCGGGTTGCCGGGTTGCCGGGTTGCCGCTGGGCTTGGATCTTCTCCTTGCAATTGCCAATTCCGCGGGCATAGAAAAATCCCGGCCCACCAAAAGGTGGACCGGGATTTTCTAGCCTAGAAAACTAGGATTACTCGGCTTCGACGAGGTCTTCCTCGGCTACAACCGGGGCAAGCGAGAGCTTTCCACGATCGTCGACCTTGGTGATTTCAACCTGAAGCTTCTGGCCCACGGAGACAACGTCTTCGACGTCGTCCACGCGCTTGCCACCGGCGAGCTTGCGCAGCTCGGAGATGTGCAGCAGGCCGTCCTTGCCCGGGGTCAGCGAAACGAACGCACCGAAGGTGGTCAGCTTCACGACGGTGCCGAGGTAGCGCTCGCCAATCTCAGGAACCTGAGGGTTGGCGATGGCGTTCACTGCGGAGCGTGCGGCTTCTGCCGACTCCCCGTTGGTGGCGCCGATGAGGACGGTTCCGTCGTCCTCGATGGAGATATCCGCTCCGGTATCCTCCTGGATCTGGTTGATCATCTTGCCCTTCGGGCCGATGACCTCGCCGATCTTGTCTACGGGGATCTTCACGGAGATGATCCGCGGAGCGTAGGTGGAGAGCTCGTCCGGGGTGTCAATGGCCTGGTTCAGGACATTGAGGATGTGCAGACGGGCTTCGCGGGCCTGGGTCAGCGCAGCTGCCAGGACCGATGCCGGGATGCCGTCGAGCTTGGTGTCAAGCTGGATGGCGGTGATGAACTCGGAGGTACCTGCGACCTTGAAGTCCATGTCGCCCATGGCGTCTTCGGCGCCGAGGATGTCGGTCAGGGCCGCGTAGCGGGTCTGGCCGTCAACTTCGTCGGACACCAGGCCCATGGCGATGCCGGCGACGGCTGCGCGCAACGGCACACCGGCGTTCAGCAGCGACAGGGTCGATGCGCAGACCGAGCCCATCGAGGTCGAGCCGTTGGAGCTCAATGCCTCGGAGACCTGGCGGATGGCGTACGGGAATTCCTCACGCGACGGCAGCACCGGCATGATGGCGCGCTCTGCAAGGGCACCGTGGCCGATTTCGCGGCGCTTGGGCGAACCCACGCGGCCGGTCTCACCGGTGGAGTACGGCGGGAAGTTGTAGTTGTGCATGTAGCGCTTGCGCGTCACCGGCGACAACGAGTCGATCTGCTGTTCCATCTTGAGCATGTTCAAGGTGGTGACGCCCATGATCTGGGTTTCGCCACGCTCGAAGATCGCCGAACCGTGGACGCGGGGAAGAACCTCGACCTCGGCGGTGAGCTTGCGGATGTCGGACAGGCCGCGGCCGTCCATGCGGATCTGGTCGGTCAGGATGCGCTGGCGCACGACCTGCTTGGTGACAGCACCGAAGGCCTTGGAGACCTCGCCTGCGCGCTTCTCGAAGGCGGTGCCCTCGGCGGCGAGCTCGGCAACGACCTCGTCCTTGAAGGCGGAGGCTGCGTTGTCGCGCTCCTGCTTGGCGGCAATCTGGTAGATGCCTGCAAGCTTCGTGGCGGCCTTGGCCTCAACGGCTGCGAAGACGTCGTCCTCGAAGTCGCGGAAGACCGGGAACTCGACGGTCGGCTTGGCGGCGCGGGCTGCCAGGTCGGACTGTGCCTCGCACAGTGCCTTGATGAACGGCTTTGCAGCCTCAAGGCCCTGGGCAACAACCTCTTCGGTCGGGGCGGTGTGGCCCTGTTCCTTGATGAGGTTCCAGGAGTTGTCGGTGGCCTCGGCCTCGACCATCATGATGGCGACGTCGTCGCCAGCGATGCGGCCTGCAACAACCATGTTGAACACTGCGTTTTCCAGCTGGCTGTGCTTCGGGAAGGCAACCCACTGGGCACCGTTTCCGTCGTCAACCAGTGCAACGCGAACGCCGCCGATCGGGCCGGAGAACGGCAGGCCCGAGAGCTGGGTCGACATCGAGGAGGCGTTGATGGCCACCACGTCGTAGAGCTCGTCCGGGTTGATCGCCAGAACGGTGACCACGATCTGGACCTCGTTGCGCAGGCCCTTGACGAAGGCCGGGCGCAGCGGGCGGTCCATCAGGCGGCAAGCCAGGATGGCTTCGGTCGACGGGCGACCTTCGCGGCGGAAGAAGCTGCCCGGGATGCGGCCGGCAGCGTACATGCGCTCCTCGACGTCCACGGTCAGCGGGAAGAAGTCGAAGCCTTCGCGCGGGTGCTTGCCGGCAGTGGTTGCCGAGAGCAGTGCGGTTTCTTCGTCGATGTAGACCATGGCCGCACCTGCGGCCTGCTGGGCCAGACGGCCGGTTTCGAAGCGGATAACTCGCTTGCCGTATCGACCGTTGTCGATCACGGCCTCTGCGAATTGAATTTCGGGACCCTCCATGGGGCGTGTCCTTTCGATCAATATCCGCAGCACGCTGCGAACAGGCCACACAACGGTGCAATCTGGTCTTCGATCGAGACTCGCGCTCTTCCATCAGGAAGAGCGAAAGCCACTACCGAGGACCGCGACTGTCTTCCGGTGGGTCAAGTGCGCGAAGTGCGCGGATATTTCGTCTTGTTTCTGTGCTGGTCATGCGAAATTGCAAACCATACGTATACCAGCCTACCGGGTTAACGGATTCGGCGCAGTGACGACTCGAACTCACAGTTGGCCGGGATCTCTCTGTTATGTGCCGACGCAGCATGGGTAACGCTCTCTAGCCTTTCGCCGTCGAGGGAAACGCAAAGTGAGTCGTCGCCGATTTCGCAGCAAAGTGCACGATCAGAGCACGTTCATTTTGTCGATTCTTGTGCGCCCGATAGCCACGTGATGACGGGAACAGGCCACGACAACCGTGTAGATGTTGAAGTGGGTTTTGCAGTGAAGGATGGTTCACCGCGACACCCTGGCACCAAGAATCCGGCAGTTAGCCTATCTAGATCTTTGTGGCGTGGGTTGTTGATCCTGGGAACTTGGGTACCCCATAGCGGTAGCCACGATTAGACCATCGTGAAAAATTCACTCCTGCCCAAGCCGCACACTCGTGGTCAGTGCCGAAAAGACCCGGCCCACTAAACAGGTGGGCCGCGCGGGAGCGTCTTGGACCATGGGGAACGACGCCGAAACCCACGACGATGGTGAGCGTGTGCACGATCGCCGGCAGCGCCAAGTGGGAATAAGGGCGGAACGGAACCTGGCGGTGGTGGGCACCGGACGGTGGGGTCCCGGCGTCCACAGGTGTGCGGGAAAAGACCGAAGGAAATATCTTTTGCCGTGCCCCTGTGGTCGCGGAGTCCGCAGCGGCCTTAAAGGGAAACCCCCGCCGCCGCACACCTTGGGGGTGGGCGCGGACGCGGGGGCTTGCAATCCCGTCCGGTGGCCTCTTGGGGATGGCACTTCCGGACGACTTTTCCACGTTACCCGTACAACTTGACGAGTGCAAAAAACAACATTCGTACTGGCCTACGCACAGCAGTACGACGTGGGGGCACGACCTCCCCGCCCCCTACTTCGTGAGGTCCCTGCCCTTGGTTTCCGGCAGCTTCCAGGCGACGAGGGTGGAGATGGCCATGAGGACGACAACGTAGATGGTGAATACGGAGGGGCCGAAGGTCGCGTTCGTCCAGCTCTGGAGATACGGCGCGGTTCCGCCAAAGACGGCGACCGCGACCGCGTAAGGGACGGCGACACCCACGGTGCGGATACGGGTGGGGAACATCTCTGCGAAGACGGCCGGCGTGATCGCGAGCGTCGCCCCCATCAGGACCAGGATGGCGGTCGCAGGGAGGAAGAGAGACCAGAATGTCGAGCCTACGGTGGTTATCAGCAGGGGGAACAACACGATTGGAACCCCGGTGCCGATCAGCAGGCCGGCGCGGCGCCCGAAGCGGTCCGAGAACCTTCCCCAGAAAGGGAGCGAGATGATCAGCACGAGGTTGCTCAGGACGCTGGCCAACAGTGCCGTGCCTTGGTCCATCCCGTGGATGATAACGGCCTGTTGGACGGCGCTCACCGACCAGACGTAGTAGCACACGGTGGAGCCGACGCCGAGGCCGATCACGCGCAGCGCCGAGCGCCAGTTCTTGCGGATCTCAGGCCACATCGGTTGGCGGCCCGTGGCCTTTGCGACCGAGAAGGCTTCCGTCTCCTTCATGCGGGAGCGGGCAATGAGGGTGTAGAGGCCAAGGAGTGCCCCGAGGATGAAGGGGATGCGCCAACCCCAGGCCTGCATGTCCTGCTTGCTGAGGATGGAGTTCAGGATGTAGCCGAAGAGCAGGCCGATCACGATCCCGGCGGTGCCCGACACGTAGATCAGGGAGGACCACAGTCCCCGGCGCTCGGCCGGCGCGGCCTCGGAAATGTAGGTCTGTGCGGAGGGCATCTCTCCGCCGTGGGCAAGCCCCTGGAGCAGGCGGGCGGTCAGGAGGACCACCGCGGCCCAGATGCCGGCCGTGTTGTAGGTCGGCACCAGGGCGATCATGAGCGAACCAAAGGAGGCGAGACCAACGGTGGCGATCATGGAGGACCGGCGCCCCAAGTGGTCCGCCATCCACCCGAAGAGGAAGCCCCCCACGGGTCGGGCGATAAAGCCGACGGCAAAGACCGCCATGGCACCCAGGAGCGCGGCCAGGGGGTCTTCCGGGTTGAAGACCTCGGTGGCGAAGTAGATGGCGAACGCGGAGTAGATACCCCAGTCGTACCATTCGAGCGCGTTGCCCAAGCCGGTGGCGAAAAGGGTCTGCCTCTGGGATTTAGTGGCTCTGGGAGAAGCAGTTGCGGGCGGAACCGCTTCCCGGGAGACCGCCGTTGCGGTGCCGGATTTTGTCTTGTGGATCATCGGAATTCCTTGGGAATGGAGGAGAAGGTCAGACGCTGGCGGACCGGGCCAGGCGGCCCATGGCGAGTTGGGTATACAGGGCCGTACCATCGACCAGCACACTGTCATCGAAGGTGGCTCGGGGCGAGTGGTTGAATGCGGCATCGGGACCGGCGCCGAGCGGCGTGGCGTCCAGGCAGATAAAGCTGCCAGGAACCTGCGCCAGGACGTCGGCGAAATCCTCGGAACCGCCCAGCGGAGCGGCCAAACGGTGATGGCGCTCGGCACCGAAGAGTTCGGTGATTTGTTCAGCGGCGAAGTTCGTGTGGGCCTCGTCCGTCACGGTGACCCGACCACCGACGTGGTAGTTTATGTCAACTTCGACGCCGTGCGCGGAGGCGATGCCTTTCAGAAGCCGCGGAATGGCCGACTGCATCTTGGTCCGCGCCTCTGCCGAATACATGCGCAGGCTCGCGCCGAATTCTGCTGAGTCGGGGATGACGTTGATGGCATCGCCGGCCTTGACCATTCCGACCGACACGACCACCGGATCATGGGCGTTAAACTGGCGAGTGACCATGTGCTGGAGGCCGAGGATCATTTCTGCCATCACCGGCACCGGATCTTGGGCCTGGTGCGGTGCCGAGCCATGGCCGCCCCGTCCGATGACCTTGACGAACAAGGCGTCCGCCGCGGACATCATGACCCCGGGCTTCGTTTCGAAGCGTCCGGTGTTGCCGCCGGCGCTGAAGACGTGGAGCCCGTAGGCCGCGTCTGCCCGGTGTCCCGAAAGATCCAGGATTCCTTCCTCAATCATCATCGGGGCGCCTGCGAGCTGTTCCTCGGCGGGCTGGAACATGAAGACCACGTCGCCCGTGAGCAAGTGCCGCCGCTCCGAGAGCAGGCGGGCGGCGCCAACGAGCATCGCGGTGTGCAGGTCGTGGCCGCAGGCGTGCATGCGGTTGGCCACCGTCGAGGCAAATTCGACGCCCGTTTCCTCTTGGAGGGGCAAGGCATCCATGTCCGCTCGCAGGAGGACGGTGTGCTTGGGCGCATCCCCCTGATCACCGGGTGCCTTACCGCGCAGGACGGCCCCAACGGAGCTTAGCCCCTTGCCGAGAGTGATCTCGAGCGGCAGGTCCGCCAGGGCCTCGAGGACCTTTTCCTGGGTCCGGGGAAGCTCCAGCCCAAGCTCGGGGTGTCGGTGGAGGTCATGACGAAACTGGGCGATATCGCCATGAAGCTCCCGGGCGTCTTCAAGAATTTTCGTGACGGACACGCAATGTTCCCTTCGAATGAACTGAAGTTCCACAATATTATGGAAGGTTTCATTCGAGTATGTGACCTGTGCAACCTGCCGTCCATGACCAAAATTGCAAGAGTTGCATAGCACCAGGGCATGGAGCACCTGCACTTCGCGCGCTCTCGGTGCTTCCGCCGGTTGCCGAGGCGGCGGCGACCGGCAATGCCACTTTGATTTTCGCTGGCCGAAAAGGGACGCGGGGACCTTTGCGGATTACCAACAATCGAAGACTGACGGGCCGGGCCCCGTGGAAACCGTCGGGTCCGCTTTCCCGCGCTGTACCCCCGGCGGGCTATGGCGGGCTGCCGGAACCCGATGGCCGGTTCCTGCACCTCGGGCACCGGCAACGCATGGGAGGCCAGTGGCTGCCTGATCCGGTGGCCGTCATTCTGAGCGTCACCCCGGAGCTGAGCTATTTCGCTTTTAGTCCAAAGTGAATCCGGGTGAGCCGGGGACGGAAGCGAGGAGCTTTCGGGTGTAGTCATGTTGTGGGTTGCGGTAGACGGAGTCGATGGTGCCGTGTTCGACGATGCGGCCGTGGTTCATGACGACGACCTCGTCGCAGACCTGTTGGACGACGGCGAGGTTGTGGGAGATGAAGAGCATGGCGGAGCGCACGGTTCCGCGCATGCCTTGGAGCAGTTTGATGATGTCGGCCTGAACGGAGACATCCAGGGCCGAGGTGATTTCATCGGCGATCACGAGTTTTGGCTCGAGCATCAGGGCGCGGGCGATGGCGATCCGTTGACGTTGCCCGCCGGAGAATTCATGTGGGTATTTCTCAGCGGACGAGGACGGGAGCTTGACCCGTTCCAGGGCGGCGGCAATGGCCTCGCGGTGCTCGGCGGGATTGGCGCCGTGGGGGTCCAGGGCCTCGGCCAGCGTTTGGCCGGTGGTGCGACGGGGGCTGAGTGAGGAGTACGGGTCCTGTGGGATGTACTGGACTTCGCGGCGCATCTGCTGGCGGCGCCTGCCGTGCATTTTGGTGAAGTCCTCGCCGCCGATGAGCACCTCGCCGCTGGAGGGCTTGTTGATTCCGACCAGGGTCTTGCCAAGCGTGGACTTTCCCGAGCCGGATTCCCCGACCAGTCCGACCACGATGCCGGCGGGAACGCTCAGCGTGATGCCCTTGAGCACGTGGGCGGCGCCGAAGCTGACGTTGAGGTCCTTCACGGATGCGGCCGCGGGCAGGCCGCCGCCCTGAGGGATGTCGTTTATGGTGTCGGTGCGGGTTTCGAAGGGGACGGGTTGGGTGTGCGCGTTCATGGTGTGGTTGCTCCTGCGGTGGCCGGTGCGGGGTCGAGGTCCAGGGTGGGGATCGCGGCCAGCAGTGCCTTGGTGTAGGGGTGGTGGACGTCGCGGGCGGCGAGCTGGGCGGCGGTAAGCCGTTCAACGATCTCCCCTGACTTCATGACCAGGATGGTGTCGCACAGTGCCTCGACGACGCCGAGGTCGTGGGAGATGAAGAGCATCGCGGTGCCCTGTTCGCGGTGGATGCGCCGGAATTGGCGAAGGACATCGGCCTGGACGGTGACGTCCAGTGCCGTGGTCGGTTCGTCGGCGACGATGAGTTTGGGCGAGGTGACGATGGATGCGGCGATCATGGCCCGCTGGCGCATGCCGCCGGAAAGTTCGTGCGGGTGCTGGCGCAGGCGTTGGGCAGGTTCGGTGACGTTCATGCTGGCCAGTGCCTCGGTGATCACCTTGCGCGCCATCGCCCCGCCCATGCCCAGATGGGTCCGCAGTACCTCGGTCAGCTGGGAACCCATGCGCAGGGAGGGGTTGAACGTGGTGCCGGGGTCCTGGTAGACGATGCTGATTTCCTTGGCCAGCCGTGACTGGTCCGGTGCGGCGAGCATGTTCATGTCACCGACCCGCAGGAGCTCCGCCTCGACGGCGAGGTCTTCGGAGGACAGGCCCGCAATGGCCATGGCCGTGAGGGACTTCCCGGATCCGGATTCGCCCACCAGGGCCACGACTTCACCGGGGTTGATGGAGAACGAGACGCCCTTGACGAGCTCGGCCCGGTTCGGGATGCTGATGCGTAGGTTCTCCACGCGCACCAATGCGGTGTCGGCGCCGGTGACCTGGGCCGGGATGATGCGCGTGCGGTCCAGGGCCCGGCGAAAGAAGCTGCGCTTGGCCCGGGGATCGGCGTGGGCTGCCAGCGCGTCACCGATCAGCATGACCGAGAGCCCGCTGAGGGCAATCATGACCGACGGGCCGACTGCCTCCACCGGCTGGGTGTAGAGGGCCCCGAGACTGTCGTTCAGGAGCCGGCCGAAGTCGTATTGCGGGGACTGGACGCCCAGGCCAATGAAGGACAGCGCGGAGATCTCCACGAGGGACAAGGCGAAAACGGTCGCGGACAGGATCAGCAACGGCTCGGCCATGTTCGGCAGCATGTGCCGAGCCGCGATCCGCACCGGGCTGACACCCAGCAGTCGTGCCGTCACGACGTACTCACTGTTGGACACCGAGGAGGCCAGGTTCGCGGTGATCCGGGCGAAGCCGGGGATGCCGGCGATGCCGATCGCGATGACCGCCGAGGAAACTCCCGGTTCCAGGACTGCGGCAATCACGAGGGCGAAGATCAGCGAGGGATAGGCGACTGCGGTTTCCAGGATGCGCAGCGCAACTTCCCGGACACGCCGGCCCGAGAGCCAGATGCCCAGGCCGATCACCGCGCCGCAGACAACCGAGATGGCGGCGGCGCCGGCGGTCATGAGCAGGGTCAGCCGGGTCGCGACTAGGGTGCGCGAGAGCAGGTCCCGGCCGAAGTCGTCGGTGCCCAGCCAATGCTCGGCACTGGGTCCGAGGGCGGCATTGGGGGTCAGCTGTTCGGCCGCTTGCCCCAGGGTCGGCGGGGCGATGATGGCCACCAGAACCAATGCCGTGAGCAGGCTGGCACCGGTGAGCATGGCGGGAGTCCAGAACTCCCGGCTCCTAAGCCTAGATGTCACTTGAGGTTCCTCCGAGGTTGCGGGGATCGATGATGGCCAGGATCAGGTCCACCAGGATGATGATGAGGGTCGCGAGCAGGCCCAGGACCAGGATGATGCCCCTGATGACGGGATAGTCGCGCTGCAGGATCGCGTTCACGATCCCCTGGCCCAGTCCCGGCCAGGCGAAGACGGTCTCGATGACCACGGCTCCGCCCAGCTGTGCGGCAAGGATGAGCCCTGAGAGAGTCAGCGTAGTGGTGACCAGGTTCGGCAAGACGTAGCGCGCATTGGTGCGCAGCGCGCCGAGCCGCCAGCCGCGCGCCGTGCGGATGTAGTCCTTGTCCAGGACCACGGCCGTTTCGCGTCGCACGATCCGTGAGATCACGCAGATCGGGCCCAGCATCAGTGCCGCCGTGGGAAGCACCAGCGAATCCAGGGTCGCTGCGCCCGCCGCCGGAAGCCAGCGCAGCGTTACGGCGAACACCACCACGAGCAGTGTCGCCACCACATACTGCGGGATCGAGTACAGCAGGCTGGTCAGGAAATTGAAGGAGTTGTCCAGCCACTTGTTTCGTCCGCCGCGGGTCAGGATCGCCACGGCCATGCCCAGCGGGACCGACAGCAGCAGGACCAGCACGATGGCCAGCAACGCGATCTCGGCGGTGAAGGGAAACCGGGTGAAGATCAAGGCGGAGACGCTCTCGCCGGAGACGAACGAGGTCCCCATGTCCAGGCGCAGCACTCCCCCGACATAGTTCAGGAACTGCACGGCGACCGGCAGGTCCAGGCCAAGCTCGGATCTGACAGTGGCGATTTGCGCGGGACTTGCGCCGTCACCGGCGGCAATCACCGCAGGATCGCCCGGGATCAGCGGCACGATCAGGAACGTCACCACGACCAGCACCGCAAACGACAACACCAGCCCACCGAGGCGGCGCAAGGAAAACGCCACCCACGGCCGGTGGACGAAACGGCCCCCCGAACCCCCGGCTGCGACGCCGGGGGTTCGGGAAGCTTCAACAGCAATCGAGGAAGTCATGGCCTGTTCCTACTTCGTGATCCGCATGGTGCTTTCGTCCGGCTGGCCATTCATGGTGTGCATGGCGAATCCGGACCGGATGGTGACCTGGGCGGGAAGGCTGGCCAGCGGGACCACGTGGGCCTCGCCGATCATGACTTTCTGGGCTTCCTGGTAGGTGCCGCAGCGCTCGGTGGCGTCGGTCTGCGTCATGGCCTTGGCCACGATGTCAAGGACGGGCTGGTTCTCCAAGCCTCCCCAGTTCAGGCCGCCTTGTTCCACCGGAGTGCCGATGACTGTGGACAGTGCGCCGAACATGGTGCCCCCGGCGTTGATGCCACCCATGACGGTGACGTCCCAGGTGTCGATCTTCTGCGTCAGCTCGGTGCTCCAAGTTGCCAGGTCCACGTTGCGCAGCTCGATATCCGCCCCGGCGGCCCGCAGGGCCTCGGCGACGTAGGTGTTGGCCGCTCCGTTGGGGCCGAAGATCTGGGCCCCGACCATGCGGATCTTGACTCCGGCGAGGGCCTTTTGGGCCGCTGCAGGGTCGGACTTGATGAGGAGTTCAGTGTCGGTGCTGGAGCACGGAACGCCTGGGTGGGCGAAGGACGTGTAGACCTCGCCGAGGCCACCGGAGGTGGCCTGGTTGAAGGCGGTTGCGTTCAGCGCCTGCGCGACGGCCTTGCGGAGGGTCGGGTCGGCAAAGGGGTGGCCGGGACGCTCGTTGAACATCATGTACAGGCTGCCCTGCGGGATGGTCTCGGTGCTGAAGTCCTGGTTGCCCTCGAACCGGGTGCTGTCTTTCCCGCGGATGGAGGCAATGTCCTTCGTGCCGGTGAGGAGCTCGTTGGAGATGGCACTGGGATTGGCGTTGACGCTGGCCTCGATGGTCTTGGCGGGCGTGCCCTCGATCTTGGTCTCGTAGGCGGGCCAGGTCTTGTAGTCATCGCGAAGCGTGAACGAGTAGCCGACGCCGTGCTGTTTCTTGGTCAGCGTATAGGGTCCGGAGAACGCCCCGGCCACGTCGCCGGCGGTCAGGCCCTTGGGGTCATTGAGGCCCGCGGGGCAAGCAATGCCTGTGGCGTGAAGGCTCATGCCCTGCAGCAAGTCGGTCCACGGCTGAGCGAGCTTCACTGTGACGGTGCCGGCGGATTCATCGGCGGTGACCGTGGCCGGGCCCTCGCCCAGGACGAGGGGGCGGAAGCTGGACTTGCTATCCGGCGAGGCGAAGACCTTCAGGGAGTCAGCGACCACGCTGGCGGTGATGGGGGTGCCGTCGGAGCAGGTGGCGCCGTCGCGGATGGTGAACGTGCCCTGGGTGGGGGTGATGTCCCACTTGCTGGCCAGGTCCGAAACGATTTTGTTGTTCTCATCGCGACGCACCAGCGTGGAGTATAAGAGGCGGTTGGCCATGTAGTCGTCCGCATTGCGGACCTCTACCGGCGCGAACGAGGTGGGGTCGGCGCTGAGCACGGTGTTGATGGTGTCCGTGGAGACTTCACCGGAGGCAGGCGCCCCCGCGCCTGCTCCGGCGCCGGTGGTGCAGCCGGTGGCGGCGATGGTGATTGCCGCGGCGGCGGCGGCCAGGCGGGCGAGTCGGCGGCCAAGGCGGGCGGACGTGCCGGCCGTTGACTGGTGTTTCTGGATCACGTGGGGGTCCTTTGCTTGGATTCAATGCGAGTGCGGGCTTCGTGTGACCTAGCTCATGCGAATGCCCATGGAGTGAGTATGTGACCCGCTCCTCCAGTACGTCTAAGACTCATTTCGCAACTAACGTATGCATAACTGGCATGAAGGCGGCGCTTCCGTTTATTCACGTGGGATCCCGAAGTGGGCACGCGGTGCAGCGCATATTTGTGACCCGCTTGTTGCGCAACCCAGGGCGTTGTTGCGAAGCGGCGCCCATACCCTCATTCCATGACCACCACTCTCTTTGCCAACGCCGCCATCCACACCCTCAATCCACGGAAGCCCCGGGCCAGTGCCCTTCTGGTGGAGGATGGCATCATCGTGGCGGTAGGCTCGGAAGCCGAACTTCGAGCCCACGCTCCGATCGGGACCAGAACACACGATCTGGAAAAAGCAGTGGTCATTCCCGGGTTCACCGATTCCCACATCCACACCGCGACGCTGGCGCGGGCCATGCACGAGGTCGACCTGCGGTATGCCGGAAGCGTGGAGGAAGCGCTGGCCGGGGTCGCTGCCGTGGAGCCGCAATACGGTGACGGCGAGTGGATTTTCGGCGGATGGTGGGACTACAACAAATGGCAAGTTCCGGTCCAGCCGGATCGCCGCGGACTGGACGCGGTGTGCCCACGCAATCCGGTGGCACTCACCAGCGCCGACGGCCACACGGTATGGGCCAATGGCCGGGCGCTCCAGGCGCTCGGCATCACCCGGACGACGCCGGATCCCGCCGGCGGCGAAATCGTCCGCGACGCGCAGGGGGAAGCCACGGGGATCCTGCGGGAGAGCGCGGTCTATCCAGTCCGGAGGCTCGCCGCCTCGGGGCTTTCCGGAAATCTCGCCGAACAGCTGCGCAAGGCCCAGGGGTACCTATTGTCGCTGGGTGTGACCGGCGTCCACGACATCGACGGAGCCGATGCGCTGGAGGCCTACACCCGCCTTCGCGAGGACGGAGCGCTGGCCCTGCGCGTGAACAAGTTGCTCGCCCAGAACGATCTGGAGGCCGCGATCCGGAACGGGATCCGGACAGGCCAAGGAGACAGTTGGATCCGGCACGGCGCGGTGAAGATTTTCGCCGACGGCGCGGTGGGCTCGCACACCTGCCACATGGGCGAACCCTTTCCGGGCGGCAACAACCACGGGATGGAAGTCACCACATATCCCGAAATGCTCTCCTTGGCCACTCGCGCCGCCAGGGCGGGAATCGCCGTCGCGGTCCACGCCATCGGGGACCGGGCCAACCATTTGGTGCTCAACGCGCTGACCGAGGTCCAGGGCCTCACCTCCAGGCACGGGCTGCGCCACCGGCTCGAACATGTCCAGTTCCTCTTGCCGGCGGATGTTCCGCGGCTGGCCACCCTCGGGGTCGTGGCCTCCATGCAGCCACAGCACTGTCCCAGCGACATGCCCATCCTGGGCATGCTGAGGGGCCGGAACCTCGCGTCCTACGCTTGGCGAAGCCTGTTGGATGCAGGGGCCACGGTGGCGTTTGGTTCCGACTCCCCCGTCGAAATCCCCAACCCGTTCCACGGGATCCATGCGGCACTGACGCGGACCACCGAGGAGGGAAAGCCCGAAGGCGGCTGGGAACCCCACGAGCGGATCTCCCTGGCCCAAACTCTCAATGCCTACTGCGTCGCACCGGCCTATGCGTCAGGGGAGGAAAACCTCAAAGGCATGCTTAAGCCCGGGATGCTGGCGGACTTCACGGTGTTGGACACGGACATCTTCGCGGTGGGCCCGGCGGAGATCAGGGAGACGAAGGTGCGGATGACCGTCACAGACGGGCTGGTGCGGCACATGAGCGGGGAATAAGCTCTCCCCGACGATTGCATACCCGAGATTGCCAATAATTGCGAGATGCCATGCCAAAGAGGCATGATTTAGTCATGAATCTTCGCCGTCTCCAGTATTTCCTCGCCGTAGTCGATGCGGGCACCCTTACCGCGGCCGCGGAAAAGATCCATATTGCCCAGCCCGCCCTGAGCCGGCAGATCAAGACGCTTGAGGGCGAGCTCAAGCTTGCCCTGTTCGAGCCCCAGGGCAATAAGTTGGCGCTGACACCCGCCGGCCGGGCGTTCGTGCCGGCCGCCCGCCGCCTGATGCTGGAGACACAGAGCCTCGAAGACGCTGCGGATTCCCTCCGGACCGGGCACGTCGCAGCGCTCGTGGCTGCCGCGACGGCTGCGTCGGTCCGCGGCTTCCTCGCCCCCTTCATTGCCACCACCAACCCCACCGAGCCGCTGATCATCACGCGGGAGACCAGCCACTTTGCCATCACCGAGGCACTGTTGCACGGCAGCGACTTCGCCGTCTCCCCGGCACCACCGGAACCAGGGCTCGCGACCATGCCCTTGGGCAGCATCCCGCTCAAAGCCTTCGTCCCGGCCAACCATGAATGGGCGCTGGCCGGCACCACCGAGCTGCCGCTTGAGGAACTGATAGGCCACCATGCGATCCTGCCCTCGCACCAGAGCGTGAGCCGCTACATCCTGGACGACGCCCTTAACCAGTCGCAGTTGGCCTTCCGGCAAGTTTCCGAGTGCGACGACGGCAATACGATCATGGCGCTAGCGGCAGCAGGACACGGGCTCGGAATCACCACCGACCTTCCCGCCTACGGCACCCATCCGATTCGCATCCTCAACAGCGCCCCCGGGGCTACCGGCCGCACCCTGCGGCTACCCCTGCACGTGGCGTGGATTCCCGGCCACTTTGCAGAGAAATCCATTCGCGCCCTCGCCGTGCGCCTACACGACTTCCTCAGTGAACAGGGCGCCACTATTACCGATTCCCCCGCAAACTAAGCCCGACCAGACCCAGTTCATGCCCAAGGGGCATTGGGACCCAACCTTTACCGTATTAGACAGCATGGAGTTAGCTACCGATACTGGGATGAAGCCCACTACGCATCCACAGAATCGGGGGAAGCGCATGCTCTTCGATACGCTTTACACCAACGGAACCTTCCACACGCAGGACGCCAGCCGACCACTGGCCCAAAGCATCGGCGTCCACAACGGGCGTGTCATCAGCCTCGACGACGAACTGGCACCCACATACTTCCGCGAGGTGCACGATTTTCACGGCGCTGTCGTGGTTCCCGGTTTCAACGACGCACACTGCCACCTGAGTTATGTGGGACTGGCGACGATGCAGGCGGACCTGCGGCCCTCGACCTGCACCACCATGGACGAGCTCCTGGCGGCGGTCGAGGCTGCGTGTGCCGCAGCACCGGAGGGTGCCTGGGTCCAAGGTGCGGGCTACGACCAAAACTATTTCGGGAACCAACACCCCACGGCGGAGCAGTTGGATGCCGTCAGCCATGGCCACCCGGTCTTCCTGATGCACGTTTCCAGGCACATGGGCGTGGCCAATACGCATGCCTTTGAACTTGCGGGCTATCCCGACAGGCGCAACGTACACGCACCCGAAGGCGGCGCGGTACCGGTGTCCTCCGATGGCCGCGCCCTCGGCCTCCTGCAGGAAACGGCGCGGGCACTGGTCATGGACGCCATCCCGATGCCCACCACCGACGATGTGGCCGGCATGGTGGCAGCCGGCAGTGCGGCGCTGCTGGCATTGGGGGTCACCAGCATCACCGAACCCGGGCTCGGCGCCCCCCAGCACATCGGCCACAGCTTTTCGGACCTCGCCGGCTTTCAGCAGGCTCGCGACGCGGGGATCTTGGGCGTGCGCGCCACCGTCATGCCGTACATCACCACACTGCACGGCCTGGGCGATTTCCTTGTCGGTGACCAAGACCGCGGGTTACCGGTTCGGCCGATCGGCCTTGATCTGGGCATGCGCACCGGCTTCGGCGACGACTGGCTGCGACTTGGCCCGGCCAAGATCCTCTCCGACGGTTCGCTCATTGGCCGCAGCGCATTCATGTGCTGCGATTACAGCGGGGATGCGGCGGCGAACCAAGAGAACCGCGGTCTGCTGCAGTTTCCTGCCGAGGACATGCGCCGGAAGATCATCGGTGCACACCGGGCAGGCTGGCAGGTGGCCGCGCATGCGATCGGGGACGCGGCCCTTGACGTGGTGATGGGGATCTTCGAGGAAGCCCAACGGCTCTACCCCCGGCCCGACACCCGCCACCGGATCGAGCACTTGAGCGTGGCCAGTGACGAACAGATCCGGCGCGTAGCTGCCCTCGGCCTGGTCCCCGTTCCGCAAGGCCGCTTTGTTTACGAGCTCGGGGACGGCGTGGCCCGGGCCATGGGCCCGGACCGCACCAGGATCTCCTACCGCGTGAAGGCCCTGCTGGATGCCGGGCTGGAGATTCCCGCCAGCACGGACGCCCCGGTCGTGGGCGCGGACCCCATCCAGAACATCCATGACCTGGTGAACCGCCGCACCGCCTCCGGCGCGGACTTCGTTCCCGAGGAGCGCATCTCGGTAGCGCAGGCGATTCGCTCCTACACTCTGGGCAGCGCGTATGCGGTCCATGAGGAACGGAGCAAAGGCACCCTGGTCCATGGCATGTTGGCAGACTTCGTTGTGCTGTCCGATGACATCTACACCGTGGCCTCCGAGGATATCGGCGACATCACGGTCACCGCCACAGTAGTCGATGGCAGGCTCGCCCACGGGAAGCTGTAACAAGCCCCAACCCGCCCGCTGCTTGACCGATGCATGGGGCACACCGGACCTTGCTGTCGACGGAGCCAAGATAGCCGCCGCTCCCCGGCGCAGCGACCCGATTGCCCGTGATTCCCCTGAGAGCGGCCGAGAAGCAACCTCCCCGTCATGCCCTGCGGTTATGAAGTTTGAACTTTATGAGTATTGGACAGCATGAAGGCGCGGACGAATACTTGAAATAAGCAACGGACCATGGCCTCTGGGTCCCCTATCGCCAGAGGCATCTAACCGCCTACACCCCATTTGAGGAGCACCACTTGGAGAAGAAGACCCACGCCGGCCAGGCGATTGTTGATTCGCTGGCCCTGCACGGAGTTAACCGTGTATTCGCGGTACCGGGCGAAAGCTACCTCGCCGTGCTCGACGGACTCCACGGTGCCGATATCAACACCGTGGTGTGCCGCCAGGAAGGCGGGGCGGCCTACATGGCCGAGGCGCACGGCAAGTTCACCGGCGAGCCCGGCGTCGCCATGGTCACCCGCGGGCCCGGGGCCGCCAACGCCTACGTGGCCATCCACGCTGCCTGGCAGGATGCGACCCCGATGGTCCTCTTCGTGGGCCTGATCCCGGTGGCCGACCGCATGCGCGAATCATTCCAGGAATTCGACCCCCACGCATGGTTCGGTACCCAGGCCAAGCGTGTCTTCGTGCTCGAGGAGGCCTCCCGCGCCTCGGAGATCGTCGCCGAGGCGTTCTTTGCGGCCAAGTCCGGGCGGCCCGGGCCTGTCATCGTCGGCCTGCCCGAGGACGTCATCACCCACGAATTCGCGGGCGAACTGCACCCTGCCATCGCCGTGGCCGAGGGTGCGGTCTCCGCCGGGGAGCTGGAGCTGATCACCACCGCCCTGGCCGGAGCACAAAAGCCCGTGATCTTCGTCGGTGGCCAGCGCTGGACCCCAGAGGCCGCCGCCGCAGTGACCTCCTTTGCCGAAGCCAACTGCATCCCGGTGGTCCAGGACTGGCGCGCTTCTGACCGCATCCCGTTCAACTCGGAGGTCTTCGTGGGCGCCCTGGGCTACGGCCGCACACAGGACACCGCCCGGATGTTCGCCGAGGCCGACGTGTTGCTGGCCATCGGCGCCCTTCCCACCGATGTTCCCACCGACGGCTACACCCTGCGCCAGACCAAGGATGCCACCAATATCCTCGTCAACATCGACACCTCTCTGCGCGGACGCTCCGGTGCGGTCACCGCCCACGTCCTTGCATCCCCGGTGGCCTTCGCCGACGCCATCAGGAACGTGCGGCTGGGCAATTCCGCGCGGTGGGATCCGTGGCGTGCCGCCGGACGCATGGCCCAGATCGCCTTCAGCGCGCTGCCGGAACAGTCCGCCCTTCCTGCCACCAGGGAGCACACCGCGCACATGGGCGCCGTTGTCGCCGAGCTGGTCCAGCGGCTGCCCCACGACGCCGTCTACACCTTCGGTGCCGGAAACCACTGCGCGTGGGCGCAGCGGTACCTGCCCACCAATGTGTTTCCGTCGCAGCTGAGCATGCGCAACGGATCCATGGGATACAGCGTGCCTGCAGCGGTCGCCGCTTCCCTGGAATCCCCGGAGCGACTGGCAGTGGCCATCGCCGGCGACGGCGAGTTCTTGATGAACGGCCAGGAGTTCGCCACGGCCGTGCAGCACGGTGCCGCCATGCTCATCATCGTCATGGACAATGGCCAGTACGGCACCATCCGCGACCACCAGGAGCACCACTTCCCGGGCCGCGTCAGCGGCACCCAGCTCAGCAACCCCGACTTCGCCGCGTTCGCCCGGGCCTTTGGAGGCCACGGCGAGACGGTCACCCATGACGACCAGGCCGCGACCGCCGTCGAACGTGCCCTCAAGGCCGTGCTGGAGACGCGGATTCCGGCCATCATCCACGTCATCACCGATCCGCAGATCGCCCTCCCCTGAGCGCTCTGAACCACCAAAAGGAGAACAGCATGAGCCTTTACGCCGTCACCAACCCGGCGACCGGGGAGTCCCTCAAGGAGTATTCCACGGCCACCGACGCGGACATCCAAGCCGCCCTTGCCACAGCTGATGGCGCATTCAAGTCGTGGAACAAGACGGCCCTGGGTGATCGGGTCAAACTCCTGAGCCGCGTCGCGGAGCTGTACACCGAGCGCCGCGACGAGCTCGCCGCGATCGTCACACGCGAAATGGGCAAGCCCATCTTCCAGGCGCAGATCGAAGTTGACATCGTCGCATCCATCTACCGCTACTACGCCGAAAACGGCCCCGGGTTCCTCGAGGACGAGGAACTGGACGTGTCCGCCGGCGGCAAGGCAATCGTCCGCAAGGACGGCCTTGGCGTTCTGCTGGGCATCATGCCATGGAACTTCCCGTACTATCAGGTCGCGCGGTTTGTCGCTCCGAACCTGATGAACGGCAACACCATCCTGCTCAAGCACGCACCCCAGTGCCCGGAGTCGGCACTGGCCATGGAACAGATCTTCCTGGACGCAGGCGCCCCCGAGGGGGCCTACCTCAACATCTTCGCCACCAACGCACAGGTTGCCGACATCATCGCGGACCCCCGCGTGCAGGGTGTCTCGCTCACCGGTTCGGAGCGCGCGGGATCCGCCGTCGCCGAAATCGCAGGCCGAAACCTCAAGAAGGTGGTGCTGGAACTCGGCGGATCGGACCCGTTCCTGGTTCTCGAGTCCGCGAATGTTGATCAGGCAGTCACGCACGCGCTCTTCGGCCGCTTCGGCAACACCGGCCAGGCCTGCAACGCGGCCAAGCGCATCATCGTGGCCGATGCCGTCTACGACGAATTCGTGGAAAAGTTCGTCGGCGCCGTCACCTCCGTAAAGGTGGGCGACCCGACCGAGGCCGACACCTTCATGGGTCCACTGTCCTCCACCGCTGCCCGTGACGGGCTCGCCGCGCAGGTAGACGACGCCGTCGCCAAGGGCGCCACGGTACTCGCCGGCGGTTCGAGCCTGGATGGGCCAGGGGCCTGGTTCCAGCCGACGGTCCTGGCCGGGGTCACCGCCGACATGCGCGCCTTCTCCGAGGAACTCTTCGGACCGGTCGCCGTTCTCCACTGCGTTTCCTCCGAGGACGAGGCCGTGGAGCTGGCCAACAACTCCGTCTACGGCCTGGGCGCCGTGATCCAGTCCACCGACCCGGCCAAGGCCGAGGAAATCGCGGACCGCCTTGAGACCGGCATGGTGTTCATCAACGAGGCGCCGGGCACCGCGGCCGAGCTGCCGTTCGGCGGCATCAAACGCTCCGGCGTGGGCCGCGAACTGGGCAAGTACGGCATGGACGAGTTCGTGAACCGGAAGCTGATCCGTACCGCGAAGTAGACGGCGGGATTTGGAAAACACCATGAAAAAACGCCAGAACTACCGGCCTCAGCCACCCACTCCGTCCAGAAGGGACCCCTCATGACGGACCTCCCCTCCGACAAGTTCCGGTCCTACGACTTCACCCGCCTCTGCCCCGGCGATTTCATCGAGGCTCGGCAGAACCAAAAAATTCACCACCTAGGCCGCATCGAAGAAGCCCACCCGGATTTGAGAGTGTTCTGGATTCAGGACACCGTCACGGGCACCCGACGGATGATCGATTTCGATTCGTTCGAGATCTTTTTTGGACGTCATACGGAAGCAGTGCCGGCCTCTGTGTAATCCGATCTGAAATACGCACATATATACGTGAGGCGCCCGCAGACAGGTTCTGGGGGCGCCTCACGTTGTTATGTCGTTACTGGTCTAGTTGGAGGTTGCTCCGGCAACGGCGGCACCGAAAACCTCGCCGAGGATGGCGGCGCCCTTGCGGATGTCGTCCAGGGACGGCAGGCAGAAGGACATCCTCAGTTCGCCGTGTCCGTTGCCGTCGGTGTAGAAGGCGGTTCCGGGGACGTACACCACGCCGCGTTCGATGCATTCGTAGACCAGGGCTTCGGTGTCGATGCCTTCGGGCAGCTTGACCCAGAGGTAGAAACCGCCGGTCGGCCGGTTCCAGGTGGTCCCCTCGGGCATGACTTTTTCCAGCGATTCCACCAGGACGGTGAATTTCTCGTGGTAGATGCGACGGTATTCCGAGAGCTTGTCCTGCCATGCAGGATCGTCGAGGTAGGCGCTGATGAGCTGCTGGGAGAACACCGAGGGGTTCAATTGTGAGGTCTCGCTTGCATTGACCAGATTGCCATACAGCGAAGCGGGCGGCAGGACCCAACCCACACGCAGGCCCGGAGCGATCATCTTGGAGAAGGAGCCGAAGTACAAGGTGATGTCCTCGAACTCAGGCTGTATGGCCCGCATGGTCTCGCCGTCGAAACCGAGCAGGCCGTAGGGGTTGTCTTCGAATATCAAAAGATCGTTGCTTCGACACAGTTGCCCCACCTGCAGCCGGCGTTCCTCCGAGAGGTTCACTCCCCCGGGATTCTGGAAGTTGGGGATCGTGTAGAGTCCCTTGGCCGTCTTTCCTGCTGCCCGGACCTCGCCGATCAGGCGTTCGAGCTCCTCCGGGATCAGCCCGTTGGCGTCCATCGGGACGTGCACGATCTCGGCCTCATAGCTGGTGAAGACGGCCATGCCGCCGGCGTACGAGGGCGCCTCCGCAAAGATGACATCGCCCGGATTGACCAGCACGCGCGCGGCGACGTCAAGGGCCTGTTGGCTTCCCGAGGTGACGATGACCTGGTCCGGGCCGGCGCTGATGCCCTCAAGCTTCATGAGTTCACTGATGTGTGCGCGCAACTCGGGAATGCCGTCACTGGACCCGTACTGGAGCGAGCGCTCTCCGCCCTCAAGCAGTATCCGCTGGGCATCCAGCGCGATCCGCTCGAACGGCAGCGCCCCAAGGTAGGGCGCTCCGTTGGCAAAGGAGATCATGCCCGGACGCTGGGCGGCCCTAAAAACCTTGCGGACCTCCGAGGGACGCGCGGCAAGGGTGCGCTGGGCAAGGTACTGGGGAGAGCCCTGCGCATTGATGCCGGCGGCCGGGGTAGGGGCAACGCCTGTGGAGGATTTTACTGGTACGGGCATGGGGGTTCCTTTCAGCCATGGGTATAATCCCATTGTCGGGGCGTTGGCAGGACGCTGTCTAAGACCAAATGCCAAAGAAGGACATGCCCCAAAGGCATGAACGCTTGAGCCTCGGGAGGGGGTCTGCCCGAAATTGCGGCCGTTACGCAGACTCCTATTTTGAGGGTCCAACGTTCCGGGATCCGCCAGGCGCGGAAGTGCGCCTTCCCTATGCAGGAATAAGTGCTGCCTGCTGCGAGCGTAGCTCACCGGGTGCGAGGCGTTCGGGCTCCGTCAATGGAGCGTGGCAGGCAGTAAGGAATCCATGCTCGCCCGACTGCTCTGGCGAGCCGTCCCCGGACAGGAGGACGGGTCTGGGGTCGAGGTGTATGCCGGCGATCATGCACCTCACGGATCCTCCTGCCAGCTCGATGGTTGGCACGTCAATCGGGAGTAGGGTGCAGCTGCGCTGGATCACGGCCTTTTGGGATTCTGTCAGGCTCGCGAAGGCCCGGTGCGACAGTGCCAGGATGCGTCCGTTCGGGCCCTGCAGCTCGATCGCGTTCCCCGCGAATTCCCGGACCTGATGATGGGTAAGCTCGATAATGGTCCTCCCGCCAGCGGAAAGGCGTTCCACGACCTGTCGGCGCCGCTCGGGTGATCGAATCATGTCAAGTCCGATCATCGCGAAATCGGTCGCAACGGTCATCATGACATTCGTATGGTAGACGGCGGTTCCGGAGGAATCCGCCGCATCGAACACCATCGGCTCATAACCGAAATTTGTGCAGAACCGCTCCAGTGCCACCGGGTCCGCCCGATGGGACTTCGCCGCGTAGGCCACCCGGCCTCCGTGATCCAGGACCATCGCCCCGGTGCCTTCCAGGAAGACATCGTCCAGCTCGAGTCCGGAGTAGTCGATGACGTCTTGCACCCGATACCGCGTTTTGAGAAGCTCAAGAATATCGGTGCGGCGTTCGCTTCGGCGGTTCGGAGCGTACATCGGGAAGACGGCCACGTGGCCGCCGGCGTGAGTGGACAGCCAGTTGTTGGGAAACACGCTGTCCGGCCGGCTATGGTCGTGGTCATCAAACAGGTGCACCGTGACGCCGGCGGACTCCAGCGCCAGTGCGAGCCCCGTGACCTCGTCCCGGGCCGTGGCCGCGAGCACCTCCGGGTCCAAGGTGCCGGCGGAGACCTGAAAGGCGTTGTCTCCCGCGGTCGCCGGGTTCGGTGCGAACCGGTGTGGCCGGATGAGAACAATCGCGGAGGGGGCCTGAACAGACATCCTGTTGCTCAGAATCCGACTGGAGAGAGTGCGCCGACCAGGCCGAAGAGATCCTTGGGGTTCTCTGGGTTTGCGACAAGATCGATGTCCTCGAAGAAGTCCGTGCCGTCGACTGCATCGCGGACGTATCGCAGGGCTGAAAAATCCTCGATGGCGAAGCCGACGGAGTCAAAGATCGTGACCTGTTCGGGGGACGTCCTGCCCATCGCTTGATTGGCCAGGACCTGCCAGAACTCGGTCACGGGGAAATCGGCGGGCATCTGCTGGATTTCGCCTTCGATGAGTGTCTGCGGGGTGTATTCCACGAAGACGTTCCCGAGTTCCAAGATGGTGGCATCGAGTTCGGTTTTTCCCGGGCAGTCGCCACCGATGGCATTGATGTGCACGCCGGGCGCAATGAGGTCTGCGGTGAGGATGGTCGCGTTGGTCTTGTCGGCGGTGCAGGTGGTGATGATGTCCGCGCCACGCAATGCCTCGTGTGCCGATGCGGCGACGGTGATATCGAAGCCTAGCGGGGTCATGTTCCGAACAAACTTTTCCATCGCGGCAGGATCCGTGTCCCAGACGCGGAGTGTGGTGATCCCCAGGGCGCTGCGAAAGGCCAGGGCCTGGAACTCGGACTGGCTGCCGGTTCCAATCATGGCCATCACCCGCGAATCCGCGCGGGCAAGCTTTTTCGCCACCATGCCGGAGGTTGCTGCTGTCCGCAGGGCGGTCAGCACCGTCATCTCGGTCAGGAACGTGGGATAGCCGTTGTGGACATCGGCCAATACACCAAAGGCCGTGACCGTCTGGAAGCCTCGGGCCGGATTCGAGGGGTGTCCGTTCACGTACTTGAAACCGTACGTTTCGCGATCACTGGTGGGCATGAGTTCGATGACGCCGAAAGGTGTGTGGCTGGCGACACGGGGGGTCTTGTCAAAGGACTCCCAGCGCCGGAAGTCATCCTCGAGGTATGCCATTATGCCGGCGATGATGTTTTCCGGACCGCGGCTGGCCGTCCAGCGGACCATGTTGTGAACATCGACAAAGCGCGTCAATTGCGCCCCCTTTTTTCTCGTAAACCATTGGTACTACGAGCCTACGGATTGTCGATATGCAGCCACAATGGCCGAAGTGTATGCTTTTCGTTGAAAAAATATACGAAATGAAGCGGCTCATGATGCATTTTGCCCATCCAGCCAGATCTCCCCCGGTCTTGGGTCGGCATACGGTGCGGGATGTGGCCCGGATGGCGGCAGTCCGCTGGGCCACGTGGGCTTTCACCGAAGTACGGAGCTGAGTAGCAGGCTTGTCTCGCTGTTGACGATGCCCTCGACGCCGCGGATCCGGCCAAGTACCTGGTCGAAGCCGCCCAGGCTCTCCGTGCGCAACTCGGCAACGAGGTCCCATCCGCCGTTGGTGGTGTGCAGCGCCGTAATCTCCGGAAAACCCCTCAATTGCCGGATAACCTTATCCGCGGAACGACCCTCTACCGCGATGAAGGCGATGGCATGGATGGCGAGCGGGTCCACCTCGTCGCGAACCCTGGCTGTGAAGCCAACGATGGTTCCAGTGGCGAGAAGGCGCTCGAGCCGGCTGTTCACCGTCGCGCGTGCGACGCCAAGGGTTCGGGCCAGGCTGGCGACAGGTGCCCTGCCGTCCTCCCGCAGTGCGGAGAGGAGGCGACGGTCAAGATCGGTAAGGGAGGTCATATGCACAATGTATGCCGACATTCAGCATTGTGCGCATTTTCAACGAAATGAAGTCCTTTCTGCAATTCAGGGTGCCCCCTCGATACGTGCCGGAGACAGCCAAGGCTCGACAACACGACATTTGCGGCGAAGGTATTCCCTTCACTATCAACATCTTGGATACCGTCTGACCGCCGCCCGCCGCCGCAAACATGCCTGAATTGTTCTTCGTCCGTCCGTCCCTGCCGGGAGCTCCTTGCAGCCGCTTCCTCCTGCACTTCCCGCGTGACAGGACTTCGCCGCATTCATGACATAAAGGGTCAATGTATGTCGTCCTTATCCACACTGACGTCCAAGCCCGCGGGGTAAAACATCACTGCGGCGCTGGTTTGCGGGCTCGTGAAAAACGATGGGCGGTTCCCGCGATTTGGCGGTCAAACCTCGGGAACCGCCCATCGTGCCCACCCGCTAGATCAATTGGTGACGCGTAGGGTGCTTTCGTCGACGGATCCATTGAAAATGCTGACACCGAATCCCGGGCGGGTGGTGGACTGGGCGGGCAACGAGGCCAGCGGCACGGCGTGGGCCTCTCCGATGATGTTTTCCTGCACTGCCTCGTAGGTCGTGCAGCGCTTGGTGTCGTCCGTCTCGGCCATGGCCTGGGCCACCAGGTCCATCACGGGCTGGTTCGCGTTGCCGGTGACGTTCAATCCGCCGGATTCCACCGGGACGCCGGCAATGGGGGAAAGAGCCGCATACATGGTGCCGCTGGGATTAAGAGCGCCGTAAATGGTCATGTCCCAGGCCTCGGGATTCTGCTGGAGGTCGGTGGCCCAGTTGGCGACATCAACGTTGCGCAGTTCGACGTCGGCCCCCGCTGCCCGAAGGGCCTCGCTCACGTAGGTGTTTCCGGCGCCGTTGGGACCGAACGCATTGGCTCCGACCATCTTGATCTTGATTCCGGCGAGCGATGTCTTGGCTGCGGCGGAATCTTCCGGGATCAACATCGCCTGTTCTTCGTTGGCACAGGCGACTCCGGGGCGGGCAAAGGAGCTGTAGGTTTGGCCAAGGCCTCCGCCGGTGGCGTGGTTGTAGGCATCGCGGTTGACTGCCTGAGCGACGGCCTTCCGCGCATCAGCGCTGGCGAAGGGGCTACCCGGGCGTTCGTTGAAGACGATGTAGGTGCTGGCCTGCGCATAGACCTCGGCCCCATATCCCTGCTGGTCTTTGAAGCGGGTCATGTCCTTGCCGCTGATGCGGGCATAGTCCCGGCTGCCGGTTAGCAGCTCGTTGGTTATGGCACTGGAGTTGGCGTTCACGCTAGCCTCGATGCTCTTCGCAGGTGTTCCGGCGGGCGCTGGATCGTAGGCGGGCCATGCCTTGTAATCGGTGCGCAGGGCGAACTGGTAGTTGACGCCGTGTGCCTTCTTGGCCAGGGTGTATGGCCCTGAGAAAGCGCCCTTGGCGGTGCCCGCGGCCAAGCCCTTTTGGTCCTTCAGGCCCTCCGGGCAGACGATGCCCGATCCGGCCAGGCTAAGGCCCTGGAGCATGTCGGTCCATGGCTGTGCCAGGTCCACGGTCACGGTGCCGACAGCGGCATCTGCGCTGATCTTGGCTTCTCCCTCGCCAAAGACCAAGACCCGGAAGGTGGATCCGGCGTCCTTGGATGCGAAATAGTTCAGCGAATCGGAGACTACCTGGGGCGGGATCGCTGTGCCGTCCGAACAAGTGGCTCCGTCCCGAAGAGTGAAGACCCCCTTGGTCGGGATGATTTCCCACTTGGAAGCGAGCCCGGAAACGATCTGGTTGTCCGCCCCGCGTCGCACCAGCGTATCGAACAGGAAGCGACTGGCCGTGTAGTCGTCGATGGCATTGACCTTGAAGGGGGAGAACGTCGAGGGATCCGCGGTGAACACCGTGCGGATAGTGTCCGTTGAGGGGGACCCGGAGGAATTGGCGCCGCCTGTGGGGGAACCCGTGGTGCAGGCGGTGAGGGCGATGGCTGATACTGCCATTAAGGCCCCGGCCGTTATGGGGCCTTTGCGCATGAGGCGCCGGATCTTTTCGTTCATGGTGTTCTCCGTGTGATTGGTGGTCGAAATGTGGTCAGGCTGGTTCAGTTGTCGAGTTCGGACCCGGCACCGCTTGTGGGGAGGGGGATGCGGGCGAGCAGGCGCCGCCGCTGCACTTCGTCGGCGGCAAAATCGGCCGCCGTGTAGGCCATGGCTAAGGCAGCATCGATAAGGGCCCGATCCGCTTTCGGTCCGGCGGCGAAGTCGGCAAAATCGGGGCTGTGCATCTGCGGAGAGCCGTCGCCGATTCCGAGCATGGGGTGGATGGTAGGGAAGTAGTGCGAAACGTTGGCCATGTCGGTGGAACCGCCGCGCCTGCCGCTGGCCGGCTTCATGTCCCGCCCCAAGGCCACTGCGTTCTTCAGGAAAAGCTGGTTCATCGCCTCGTCGCTGTCCATTTCGCTGAAAGGGTTGCCCATCCTCGTCACCTCTAGCGACGCACCTGTTGCCACCGCCCCGGCATCCAGGCAGCGACGGAATACCGCGCTGGCGCGCTTCAGGGTACTCGATGTCGTGGGCGCGGATCATCCACTCGCCTGCGGCGGTCTCGGGAATCGCATTCGCTGCCGTGCCGGCGGCCGTCAGGATGCCATGGATCTGATGGCCGGGTTCCAACTGCTGGCGCGCCAGTCCGATGGCGGTCAGTGCCACGGTCATTGCATCCAAGGCGTTGATGCCCTCCCAGGGGGCGGCCGAGGCATGGGCACTCCTGCCCGTGAAGCGTGCCGTGTAGGAAACGCAGGCCAGCGGATGCATCGCAACCTCATCCTCCCCATTGGTGGGGTGCACCATCATGGCGGCATGGGTTCCGTCGAAATCGCCTTGCCGAAGAAGATCGATCTTCCCTCCGCCGCTTTCTTCTGCAGGGGTCCCCAGGAGCCGGACCGTGATCCCCAGCTCGGCAGCAACGGGAGCAAGCCCGGTAAAGGCTGCCAGCGCGCTGGCCGCGATGATGTTGTGGCCGCAGGCATGTCCCATTCCCGGGAGGGCGTCATATTCCGCGCAGAGGGTGACGACCAGTTCGCCAGTGCCGATTTCGGCGCGCACCGCAGTCGGGAAGTCTCCCAATCCATGGGTGATTCGTGCCCCCGCTACCTTCCGGAGCTCTTCCGCGAGCCACGCCGATGCTTTGATCTCCTGGTATCCGAGCTCCGGATTCTCGTGCAGGAGGTGGCTGAATCCCGTGAAGCGATCCCGCATCATTTCTATTTCGGCCCGGATTCGATCCTTGATGCCTACGATTCTGTTGGAGGCCGTTTCAGCCCCCGTCGTGACGGAATTAGCTGTTGTCGTCATTATTGCGCTTTCTCGAAGTAGGGGCGGGAGGAACAAAAGCTGCGCGACCGAATATGGTCTCGGGGTCAGGTGGTTCGTAGACCGATGCACGGAATTGCCCCGCACCTCGGTGGCGATGCCGGTGGTGCGGGAACCTTGAACAGCAACCGACCACGTCATAGCCACCTCCAATCTCTGTAAACAGGAAGAATCCGATGATGGCTGGGTCTGGCGCGAAGTGGCTTTTGTACCTCGAATATGCCGTACAGCTTGTCTCCCAGCGGTCGAGGCAGGCCACCATGAGCCCCAAATGCCGACTACGGAGCTCGGATTCAAGAAGCGCTTGATAGCCCCCGCTTAAGATTGGCATCGCGGGTAACGCCGTAGGCGATATTGCAAATATCAGGCAGCCACGACCTACAAATGCAATAATTAGCTATGCTGGCGTCGCTGGATTACGAAATCGTCCATGCCCTGCAGATTGAGCCTCGCGGGGAGCTATCCCAAGTCGCACGCTCCCTTGACGCCTCCACGGCCACGGTCTCCCGCCGCTGGGCTCGTCTCCGGAATGCCGGATTTGCATGGATTTGCATGGATCTCAACGGGACCGGGCCCGGAGTTCACTCGGCTTTACTGCACGGCGATTGTCCTGGTCTCCTGCCAACCCGGGCTACGCCTACAGGTGGCGGATATCATTGCACAGCATCCCGAGGCTGCCACGATCGAGGTCACCGTAGGTGGCGCGGACCTGCAGCTTGACGTTGTCGCCCGGGACCTGGAATCGCTTTCGTCCTACCTGATCAACACCCTGGATCATGTTCCCGGCATCACCAGCGTCAAGACCGCCTTCATCACGCGCCTTTACCAGGAAGCGAGCAGCTGGGGACTGGGGTCGTTGGACCCGTCCCAACTTCGCCGTCTGGGAGTACAGCGCCAACAGAAGACAGTGGGCCGAAGCAGAGAGGGATTGGTGGACAGTCTCGACCGTGCCCTCATAAAGCAGCTGAGCGGAGACGGGCGGAGGGCCTGGGCTGATGTTGCCGCTGCTTGCGGAACCACTGCCGGAACGGCAAAGCGGCGTGTCGAGCGTCTAACAAAGACTGGCCTGGTGAGATTTCGCTGCGATGTCTCCAGAGAGCTAGCCGACTTCCCGGTGGCGGTGTCTCTGCTCGCCTCTGTCCTGGGACCCCGGCTAGAGACGGCATGCAGAATCATCCAGGAACAGCCAGAATGCCGGATGATTGCTAAAGTATCCTGCCACTACACGATGTTCATCAATTTGTGGCTCCGCGACCTCGGCCACATCCAGGAATTCGAGAGCGCACTCGTCGAAAAAATTCCATCTCTACAAGTCCACGATCGGCTCACCACCGTCAAAACGGTCAAACGAATGGGAGCCCTGTTCGACGATTCAGGACGTCGAACGGACATCGTTCCGCTCAACGCGTGGTAAGCCCACAGACACGTTTGAAAGATTTTCTTCCCCGTCTTTCGTCGCGCGGCCGCTTCCGGCCTGCTGGCGGGACAAGCTGCGTTCTCAACTCGATAGCCTCATTGCCAGCTCCGTCGACCCCCGGCTCCCGGGGCTACCGCGGATCACGATGCCGCGCGTCGATGCACCGGGAGTTGGATGCTCCTACCTGGGGCGCGGAAGAACTTTGGTCCGCTTCCCGCGTCCGGGAGCGACCGCAGCTCAAGAGCTTGAGTCCTGCCGCGTAAGCCGATGGTCCAGCGCGACACCTGTTTCCCATCCGAAGGTAGAGGTCTCCGCCAGCCTGAAGTCAAGCCTGCACGTAGGTGTCGACGGCCCACCCAGTGCCCACGCCGGTCAGCGTGCGCCCGGGCGCGGCGGATACTCCTACTTCGGGACCGACATATCCATCCGGTCGGATTTGATGCGAGTGGAACGCAGAATCGTCCATCCGATCACGCCCCCCACTAGGACCATGGCCACTGCCGCGAGGCCTGAATAGCCGATGCCGGACAGGACCAGCCCGGCGAGCGCGCCGCACAAGGCTCCCACCAGGTTCATGGCCAGGTCAGACAAGCCCTGGACCCCGGGCCGCTCGCCCGCAGGTACCGAGTCGGTGAGGAAGGTGGAACCGGAGATGATGGATGCCGACCACCCTAGGCCCAGGAGAATCAGGCTGGGGGTCGTCATGGTGTCCGGGGCGAGCCACGCCAGCAGGAGCGACACAAGTAGCATCCCCTGACCCATGAGAAGGGAAGGGAGTCTGCCGATCCGGTCGGCCAGCCAGCCAAAGACGGGTGAGAGCGCGTACATGCCCGCAATGTGGAGGCTTATGGTCAGCCCGATGGCGGTGAGGCCCGCGCCGTGATCCTGAAGGTGGACCGGGGTCATGGACATCAGTGCGACCATCGTGCCGTGGCTCAGGGCGATGACGGCCACGGCGAAGCGTGCGTTCGGGTTGCGCAGGAGCACGGCCATGCCCGAAGAGGTGCGGCGCCCCGCCGTTGTGGCCACCGGACGCGGTCCCAGCGGATCGGGTCTCAGCACTGCAATGTAGACGAGGGCAGCGAGCAGCTGCGCGAGCACAGTGATGACGAACGAACCCGTCAGGGGTGGCATGTGCAGCATTTGGCCGAAGGCCTCGCCTGGTCCGACGAGGTTGGGTCCGGCAACAGCTCCGATGGTCGTGGACCAAATCACGATCGAGATATCCCGACCCCGGCTCTTGGGCGAGGAAAGGTCGTTGGCTGCGAAGCGGGACTGCAAGCCGACCGCCGTTCCCGCACCGAGCAGCGCCAACCCCACCAGCAACCCGGCGAAGGACGTGACGGCGGCGGAGGGGATCACGATACAGGCCCCGATCCCCGAGATGAGGGCGCCGGTGGCGAGCGAGACCCGGCGGCCACGTCGCATCGCAAGTCGTGCAAGCGGAATGGCGAAGAGCGCGGCACCCAAGGTGTTCATCGTGGCACCCATGCCGGACCAGGCCGCGGAGCCGGAGACGTGAACGGCGAGCAGCGCCCCGAGGGAAAGCGAGGCACCCATGCCGAGCCCACCCAGGATCTGCCCCACCACGAGGATTGTGAGGACCCTTCGCTGCGTGGGCAGGCGACCGGGGGGCATGCCGGTTTCCTCGGCATGGTGTTGGCCAACGGCCCGGACTGTCTCCACGAGGGGACTCGCTTTCTGCTCGGAAATAGGGGGTACTGAACGGCGAAGGTGCCATTGGCTTGGTTCTCGCCGGTTCGCGAAAACCAAGCCAATGGCGGGGCGCGAATTAGAAGATGAGCACTTCGCCGTCCTCGGGAACCAGGACGTGTTCGGCGATTTGGTGCTCGCGCACCAGTGCGCGGACCTGGGCTCGGGTGACGACGCAGTGGTTCAGCGCCTCCATGTGCACGGCGACGATGCGCGCCTGCGGGGCGGCTGCGTGCACCTCGAGGATCTCCTGGGCGTCCATGATCAAGCGGCTGTTGTCGGGCAATCGTGCTTCACCGGTGTTCAGCACCACGATGTCGGGCCGGTGCTCGGCCAGGGCCTCGTTCACCTGGTCGTTCCAGACGGTGTCCCCGGCGACGTAGATGCTTGGTTCCCCCGGATGATTGATGACGACGCCACTGACTTCGCCCAGGCTGGGCCATGTCGCCAACACTGCGTCCGAGCCGTGTTGGCCCGCGGTGCGCGTGAACACGGTTTGACCGATGCGGAGGGGCTCCTTTAGGACCTGGACATTGCTGAAGCCGTTCGCGGAAATGGCTTTCCCGTCGGCTTCGTTCTGGACCAGCAGTGGCACATCTCGTGGAAGCAGCGAAGCTGCGGCGTTGTCCCAATGGTCCAGGTGGATGTGTGTGACCACGACGACGTCAACATCGATCAGCTCGGCCAGGGGCACGGCAAGGTCGGTGGTGGGGTTGCGTGTGGAATTGCCGGCGGAATTGGGGAAAGGATCCATGGATCCCTTGGCGCCGAGCATGGGGTCGACGAGGATCCGCTGATCCCCAAGTTCGAGCACCATGGTGGCGTTGCGGACATGCTTAAGCTTCATTTCTTCTCCTGGTTGACTGACTGTGGGGATTTGGAACCATGTCCCGCGCGTCGCTGGGTGCCCCTGCGGTGGCTGCCTGGGGGCGATCACTAAGGGAATTCCACGGGATCGGCATGGGTTTGAGATGAGCGGCCATATGCCAATCGCGTCTCCGAGTGAAAGTGACGCCGTAAATCCTCGGCTGGGGCACGCTTCTCTCCCAGGCACCGGCACCGGCGGTGGCTCTAGGGCGGGACAGGCAAATGTTGCATGATCCCTATAGCTCGTTTCGCAGGTGCTGACCGTGGACCGGTGTTAGAGCCGGGGCAGGTTGTAGTGGTCGGCGATCAGCTCCACGGTCCGGGTTTGCGCCTGGCGTGAATGGCCCCCGACAACGAGCATCACTTCGTCGACGCCCGTCTGCCGGTGGAGCAGCTCCAGGCCCTCGGCCACGTCCGCGGCGGTGCCGTGCAGTGTGCGGTCTGTCCATTCCTCGAGGATCGCCCGCTCGTGCTCGTTGGCGCGGTAGGCCTCGACCTCGTCCGGGGGCAGCATGGCAAAGGGCTTGCGCTGGAACATCCGCATCATGGCCATCGCCGAGGACGCCGCCTGGCGACGCGCCTCGACCGGATTGTCGTCGGCGATTGCGCCCACGCTGACCAGGCTGTACGGCTCGCTCAGCAGCTCCGAGGGCCGGAAGTTCTCGCGGTACAGCCGCATGGCCGTGACAACGTCGGCGCTGCCGAACTGCAGGGCGAAGGCGTAGGGACGGCCCAGCTGGCCCGCCAGCTGCGCCGAATACGGGGATGAGCCCAGGATCCAGACCTCGGGATTCGTCTCGGGCCTCGGCACCCGGTTTTGCTCGGCGAGCCAGGGGCCCGGCACGGCGTGGACATCGCGGTATGGGTGCCCCTGTGGGAAGTCGTCGTCGATGAAACCGAGCAATTCCAGCACCTGCTGTGGAAAGTCGTCATTGGCATTGTGGCGCCGCCGCAGCGCTGCCGCCGTCTGCCCGTCGGTTCCCGGAGCACGCCCCAGTCCGAGGTCGATGCGTCCCGGGGCGAGCGACTCAAGCATGCCGAACTGCTCGGCGATCACCAGTGGTGCGTGGTTGGGCAGCATCACGCCACCGGCACCGAGGCGGATCCGCTGCGTCTCGCCGGTCAGGCGAGCCACCATCAGCTGGGGCGAGGAGGTCACGGCACCGGGCATGGCGTGGTGTTCGGACATCCAGAAGCGCTCGAAGCCGCGCTTCTCGGCCAACTGCGCCAGTGCGATGATTTCCCCGAAGGTCTCCTGTGCCGTATGCCCCACTCCGGTGATGGCATTGTCGAGCACCGAAAGGACGAAGGGCGCGTTGCCCGAAGGGCGTGACTGGTTCATGGGTTGTCTCTCGATTCTCACGGTAAAATAGCAAGTTAAGCGTGATTACCACCCTAGCTTGATGTCACGGAAAAATACAACTGATACCATGAGACTTATGTCAAAGAGTCCTCTTCCACCCGCACCCGGAGCGGGCGACCACCCGAGCCTCGCCCTGGTCAACAGCGCCACAAGCCTCCCCGGCGGCCACTCGGTGGATGAATTGGAAAGCCCCGCCGAAGCCACCGACTGGCTTGTCGGACATCGCCTAGTTCCCGAGAAGACAGCATTGCTGGAGTACTGCCAAAGCCAGCTCATGGCGTTGCGCGGGGACCTGCGGGCAGTTTTCACGGCCCACGTGGACGGTGCCGCCCCAGATCCCCAGGCCCTGGCAAGCGTGAACCGGGCCTTGGTGAAAGTACCCAGCGCACCGGTACTCCAATACGAATCAACCGAAGGGCTTCGCCGGGTGCCACGGCCGCCGGTGACGCAACTCGTCGAACACGCCATGGCCCAGATCGCAGAGGATGCCTCCGCCTTGCTGACCGGCAGCCAGGCAGGGTTGATTGCCCGTTGCGAGGCAGCCTCCTGCGATCGGTATTTTCTGCGGACCCATGCGCGTCGGTGCTGGTGCTCCACCCGCTGCGGTGATCGCGTGCGCGCCTCGCGCGCCTATGCACGCAAGCAGGACAGGGCCCCTGTCGATTGACCTCAACGTAGCGTCGCCCGGCACGGATCGGAATCCTGAAGTGGCACCTCGGGAGGTGGAACGGTTGCGGCGTTGCTGGATCATCGGAACACTGAACTGCCCGCGCACGAGGGCTGATGCTGACCAGGATCGCTGCGGCGACGAGCACGATGCCTGAGCGGTCTTCACATCTAATGAGAGATACCCGCCTGGGAGGTCGCCTGTGCCATTGAAAGAACTCAACCAGTTCGGGCCCGCGGTCGTGTGGGGCATAGGCCGATGGTTCACCGCGACACCCAACGTCCGAAAATTTCACACTGAGAAGTGGACCGAGTTGTGAACTGGTCCCCGAAAGTTGGACTCGGTAAGTAAAAGTCTACGCAGCCAGTGCCTGGGCCCGGTATTTCATCGGGCTCAGGCACTCGAGCGTTAACGAGATGCGGTCATGGTTGTACCAGTGGATG